>DMVM01000020.1 GCA_003476705.1 Coprothermobacter sp. | reverse complement strand
TATGATGCACTGTATGAACGTGATTTACCTACCCAAGACCCCCCAGAACTTGTCAATGCAATTGTGAGAAGGGTTTGCCAGGAGCCTGATAATGATGGTTTCTCTGCTGCTGTGCTGGACATGGTACGTAAAGGACACTTGTCGTTCATAGAAAAGTCGGGTGAAGTGGTAGGCCTGAAGCTGATAGACGATGATGCAAGCCGTCCCTATCTTAGCGGAGCTTTGGAGACTATTGCGGACAAAGAAGGAGAGATAATGTTTTCTCGTCTGGAGAAAACATTTATGAAGAAAAGCTTAGCAGACAAGTTTTGGGATAATCTCACGAACTGGGAGGAAAGCGTTACTGCCTTGGCGCAGAAACGTAAGTACTTCAACAGTGCAGGAAACACCGTAGCAAAAACGGTGGCAGTGTTAGGCGGCATAGCTCTACCCATTATCTTGCTTACTTCTTTGTTGAACACTGATTTACCGCTGATGGATGCAAGGACATTTATGATCGCAGGAATGGGTGTAAGCTTTATCATGGCGCTCATAGTACTTTTCATGAACCGAGCAGTGTTCTCTCATTGGACGGAACAAGGATTGCTGTACGTTAAGCAGTGGCAAGCTTTACGGAAATACTTGACAGACTTCACTTTGCTTTCTCAGAACCCACCGCAGGCTTTGACTATGTGGGACGAACTGCTGGTGTATGGTACGGCTCTGGGCGTTGCTAAACAGACCCTTGAAAACTTGCGTCAGCTTTATCCCACTGCACCCCCTGAAACTCCATTGACAGGGACCCTCTATGTTAGACCCTTCATCGTTGATAAGTTGAATGGGATACCCACTACTGCACTTCTGAGTATGGGTGGTGGTAAGAGTGGAATTGGAGGAGGAGGAGGCGGGTTTGGCTCTGGAGCTAATGTGGGTGGCGGTGCCGGGGGAAGTTCTGTGGGAGCTGGTTAAATAGTTTCTTTTACAAGGAAGCGCCGGGAAATCCCACTTTTTTTGCAGGTGACGGGGGATCACCGTAGTGTAGAATTCTCTTCATGGATTCTATTATCACGTTTATCATTTTGCTTGCGTTGGGCTATCTGCTAAAAATAATAGGATTTTTATCACAAGCAGACGCCGATACTTTAAGAAAATTTGTATTCAACGTATGCCTTCCTTGTATGGCGTTTCAAGCCATGTACAATAGCACATTCAATAGCAGTTTCTTTCTTATTGCTGCACTGGTTGGTTTGCTGCATGTTGTGGGCAATGTGACCTTTAGGTTGTCCAAAAAATCGCTTAAGGAGGTCGTTTTCGCTGGATGGGCTGGAAACACTGCCTTCATGGGTTACCCGGTGGTGGAGGAGCTATTAGGAGCAGAGGGACTTTCCCGTGCCGTGGTGTTTGATCAGAGTAATACCTTAATGATCATTCTGCTGTGGCTGCAGAAAGGGTTAAAGAGTGTCTTTAGTCCGCCTTTGGTAGGGGCTATGGTTGGACTACTACTAAAGTTTGTGAAGATTCCAATGCCATTCATGGAAGTCATTTCGATGTTGGCAAAAACAACCTCACCGCTAGCCATGATCTATACGGGTTGCATCTTGACGCTAGAATGGGATTACCGAGTAGTACCAGCACTTGTGGTGAAATTCTTTATCTTACCAGCGCTGGCTTGGGGATTGTCTTCACTTATGGGACTACCACTAATTGATCAGGGTGTGGTGATACTACAGAGTAGCATGCCAACCATGGTGGTTTCCACCATTTATGGGGAGCAAATGGGATTGGACACGCGTTTTATTTCCAAAGCTGTAGTGTTGAGCACGGTTCTGTATCCGTTATCTTTTGTCCTGTGGACAGGGTTGATTTAGGTTGTAACTTTTCAGTTCTCAGCGTGATTGAACGAATCACGTTCTCTCTTTTTTGTTAAGTTTTTGGCTGAACTGTTAGAATAGTTTAATGAGGATTGTGTACTCATGTCATGGTAAACGTTTCATAGAGCAGTGTTTCCAGCCATGGCGTTATCAGTTGGTTTTTAATGGTTGTTATTCTATGGAAAGGGCTTGATGCGGGATTCGGATTCTAGTATCATGCTTCAAGAATTTGAAAGAAATGGTAAGTAGTTGGAGTCATTATGCTTAGTAGCGCTTGGATAGCAAATTTGGTGCTGGATTTATTACTCATCGTGGAAGGCACAGGCATGCCAGGGGTTCCCTTCCAGCCAGCTTTTTTCGCTGTGGCAATATTCATAACCCAAGGGGAAGTTCCTTTTGTTTTGTGCTGGATATTTGCCAGCCTTGCTAATCTTCTCGGAAACGTGCTTGGATATCTAATAGGGAACAAACTTGGTGAGCCTTTTGTGCTAAAGGTGAAATTCTTACGACTAGAACCAGGAGATATAGAGGATTTACGTAACCTTGCTAACAAGTATGGGCCATGGGTTGTAGTTATTTCCAGGTGGTTTGGTCCCATCAGAACACCAACCATATTGTTAGCTGGTACTTTGGGTATGAACTTGCCTGTTTATACGCTGTTTTCTTCCATAGGAGCGTTTAGCTGGAATTTTGCTTGGCTCTGGGCAACTTGGCAGGGCTCAAAACTACTGCTAACCATTCTTGGGGCAGACGCCAGCCAAAATTGGCTGATTGCCATGCTGATTGGTTGGGGCTTGGCTTTTGCAAGTCTGACAGTAGTTATGGGAGCTTGGCACAGATACAAGAACAACCGTGACTCATCGAAAGAAAATATGAACGATAATGTTGATAACCGCAGTGAGCAACACGCTAAGTAGCAAGAAACTTACGATGGGGGCATAGAAGACAAAGTTGTCTTTCTTGATATAGATGTCACCAGGAAGCCTGCCGAACGGAATTCCCTTTATGTTAAGGGCCGACAGTGCCCATAGAATCGCACCTAGAATCATCAG
>DMVM01000109.1 GCA_003476705.1 Coprothermobacter sp. | reverse complement strand
GGGTAAATGGGATCCAAGAAAGCTATTCTTACATGGCGGTTCCAAAAGGTATTGAAACTGAGGTTTTCCAACCCTTTAATGACAACGGGAATCACGGGTGCCATTTTCTTGCGAACGAAGTAGAAAGCTCCATTCCTAAACTCGGCCACAGTCCCGTCTCGGTGGCGATGACCTTCAGGATACATAACCACCAGTTTTTCACTGTATAAAAATTGCCGAACAGTTCTTATGGCTCTGACGTCAGGTTTGTTCCTAGCAATGGGGCTTACGTCCAATAGCGAAAGAAGAGGTCCTAAGGAGCGCCTGAGCTCAGCTTTTGCCATGAAATGCAGAGGCCTAGGTGCTTTTGCTGCCAAGCAAATAGGATCCCACCCACTAATATGATTAGGCGTGAGTATCCAGCGACCGTACTTCAAAGGATGACTTTTTACTACCTCCATATGAAATAACCCTCCTACCGGTGGACCTAGTACGTATTGCAAAAAACGTTGAAAGTCGAATTTGTCCTTAGGTAAGCGCCCCTCCATCTCCTTTATGGTCTCTTCTACCCCTTGATGACTGTTATCTATGATTATGGCATCCTCAGCTGCCTTGGCTGGCGCTATATCCCTCTTCTTGTCCCTTTCATCCCTCTCTGCTATGTTTACTTCTTCACCTACTTGTTCTGCTCTACGCCTCGCCCTAACCCCTTCTTCTGCTGTTAGGAAAAACTTCACTCCAGCTTCGGGAAATACTATTGTGCCTATGTCTCTGCCTTCTATGACATAGTTCCCGCCCTCGGCTACAAACCTTAGTGCATTGTTTACTTCCTCCCTAACTTCTCTCAATAACGCTATTTGCGATGCTCTGCTGCCTATCTCTTCTCGCTGTAGTTCAGCCGATACGTCTTTACCTTCCCATTCTATGTCCCACTCAATTTTTAGCTTCTGCCCCTTTATCGCTTCTAAAAGGTCCACATCAGGCTCTAATGCCTTGAATCGGTATAACTGCCCAGAACTGATGAACCTGAATCCAATGGCTTTGGCTAAACCTTTGCCAGCTGTGGTCTTCCCACTACCTGCTAGTCCGTCTATGGCTATGATCATAGGCCTATAATGTCCAGCACCTCTCTCATGGTCTCTTTGGCCACCTTCGTAGCTTTTTCGTTGCCATAGGACGCTATTTTCCAGAGTTCTTCTTCATGCTCTAAATAGTAGAAGTACTTCTCCCGTATGGGCTCAAGATACTGCCAAATAATATCAGCCAGCATATTCTTGTGTTCAACGCATCCCAAAAGCCCCTGAACACAACGATCGTAAATGTCTTTAGAATAAGCGCTGTCCACAAAGCCCTTCTCCAGCTGAAACACTGAGCAAATATCTGGATGACCAGGATCGGACTTTCTTATTTTCTGAGGATCTGTTATCATTTGTCTGACCTTGAATCTTACGGTTTCACGGTCGTCTTCTATGCTGATCACATTTGAATATGACTTGCTCATCTTTCTTCCGTCTGTACCAGGAAGTACGGGATACTCATTTAGCACAGCCTGAGGTTCAGGGAAGAACTCCACACCGAATAGACTGTTGAAACGCCTTGCGATCTCACGTGAAATCTCCAAGTGAGGCTGCTGGTCTTTTCCCACTGGAACCATGGTGCCTTTGTAAAGCAAGATATCTGCAGCCTGCAGTACTGGGTAGCCCAACAGCCCATAGGGTAGAGGCTCTTCTGCTCTGACCATGTCCTTTAAGGTAGGATTACGCTCTAACCACCCCACAGGTGTTATGGCAGAAAAAATGGTAAAAAGCGTTAGGTGTTCTGGCACCTGTGATTGAATAAAGATGGTGCTCTTTTCTGGATCAAGGCCCACGGCAAGTAGTGTGGCAAGTACTTTCTTTGTATTTTCTTTTATTTCCCTGCTACGTTCTTCAAGGCCGAACAACGCGTGCCAATCGGCAATAAAGTAAAAACAAGGGTATTTTTCCTGCAGATCAACCCATTGCTGCAGTGCACCACGTAGATTTCCCAGGTGCGGTACACCGGTTGGTCTTATACCGCTTACAACTACATCGTTATTTGCCACAATTTCACCTCCAACAAAGCCCTTTCACAGTTTACATTCATTATTGCTACTGCTGGTCCATAAGCAGATTGCTTATGATCCCTTCCTCTTCCAACTGTTCAGATAAAGCTTTAAGCCTGCCAGCACCGCCAAGGAGCTTAAAAAATCGCTCTCTTTCTGGCCTATCTTTAAAGCCCAGACCCAGGATTACTGTAACCAGTTCATAGATCCTTCTAACTTCTATGGTCCGTACTTGTTGCTCCTGCTGAAGTTCCTCAAGCATGGACATTAGTCTTTCATCAAACACAAAGGACCTACCAAAGAACCTCATAAGATCGAAGTTTATAACATCCTTCACATTTTCAAACACTTGCGAAGACCTAAGCAAGCTTCTAAGCTCCATAAGAACCCGCGGCGCTGGTTTGCCTTGCACTTGAACCGCTGTAAGTTCCTGTTTGAGCTGAGAATCCAGCGGGAAATTTAGCCTGTTCTTGTAGTTTATAGCTCTAAAAGCTCTGGAAGGGTCCTCTCTGAGTGACCAAGGTTTTATAAGTCTTATAACCCTGTCTTTTAGATCGTCCAATCCTTGGAATGGGTCCAGAATACTTACACCAGGCGTAAGCTGCAAAGCTATGGCGTTTATGGTAAAATCTCTTCTCTCCAAATCCTCCAATATGGTAGCAGGCTCTACTTCTGCTAACACTCCAGGGCTCTTGTATAAGTCTTTGCGAGCTCTTGTGAATTCAACTTTAGTTCCGTTCCATTCACATTTCACTGATAAGGTCTTACCCAATACATCATGGCTCACACCTAGCTCATCTAGAGCCAAGCAAATCTTTTCGATATCGCCCTCAAAGCACAAATCAATATCGTCAGGGGTCTTGCCTAAGAGATAATCCCTGATGGCGCCACCAACCAAATACACGTTAAGCCCTTTTTTCGAAAGATGTTCTAACAAAGAGCCAATTTGGTCATACAGCGTCTCCCCTACCCTGATAACTTCACTGCGGTTTTCATAAAACTGAACCACACCTTGCCTTAACAAGTCGTCTGTGGTTGCAATGTAAAACTCATTATCTTTTTTAACAACTAGAGGAATACGCTGCCTGAGAATGGGATAAGCTTTTGCCAAATCGTCTTGCTCCTCAAAACGTGGTAACACCCTTGAAAAACTGAGGACATCACTCTCTCCAAGTCCTAACCTTTCCAATCTTTCTAAGTCGTGCCTAGTTATAAAATAGAGCCCACGCTCCTCCTGTAAACATACCACAGCCAAACCGTAGTCGCGAGAATAACGTAACGCCTCTTTTACGCTGCATGGTTTCAACAAAACCATCTTTGACAAGCTAACTTCCGTCACCAACGTTTGAGCTAACATCTTTGACCTAAGCAAATCGGGCAGGGCCTCGTAAAAGCTTATTAAATTGCCTCTCTTTCTGAACACAAAAGCATACTTGTGGCCACTCGGATTAAGGTCTTGCAAGAGATCCCACAGTGGCACGGTCTCGTCACTGCGACATATGCCAAGTATCCTATTCTTGCTTCCCACAAGAAGTACATAAGCATTTATATCCTGCATGGATTGTAGTAGCTGTACCACTGAAGAAATTTCCCCTTCACTTTCCTTCTCATAGATATATGAGATATCTATGATCTTGCTCAGTAGTCTAATCTCATGCTGCCGTTCAAGTATTTTGAACATGGCTTTGAAGTGTGACTCACTAAAAGGCGGACTCACGTGAATATCCAACTCGAAGGGCCTTTTCATTAAGCGTCTAAGGGAGCTTACGGCTACGAAGTCCCAAGGCTTAGCTGAATGATATCGAAGAAAACCAGTATCTTCATATATGCCTGACATGAGTAGTTCCAAAACATTCTCAGACATCTTCTGAAGATATCCGCAGTCTTCAAGCCATATGGCTACCGCACTGCTATTTGCGCCGTATACTGTGCCATGGTGATCGAAGATGAACTCTGCTTTCCACTTCCCTAAGCTGTCCGTGTCACAAAAGATAACGTTACCCTCAACGCTATCCGTTACCCATTCTTGCAGCGCATGTGAAAGATGAGCAACGTTTCTGTTTTTTGGCTCTGGCAAGAACATTTTTCCACCGAACACATGTGCAAGTGCCAAAGCAGAACCAAAAGCGTCAAGATCGACTCCTTTATGTACTACGATAGTCATGACTCAATTATTGATAACTACTCCACCAAATAAGTGGCCTTTCCTCGGGTTCTGTCTCCGTTATAATAAAAGCATGCTCAAGCCTCTTTAATGCACTATTTAGGGTATTTTCATTATTGAAATACACAAGCGCTAAGATGTCACCAGCATCAACTTTGCTACCACCTTCCACAAGGAACTTTATACCAACACCGTGATCAATGTTGTCTTCTTTTCTCTTTCGTCCGCCACCCAGCTCAACTGCCGCCATGCCTACTTCCTTTGTATCTACGAACTTCAAATAGCCTGACCGTTGTGCTCTGAGTTCATGAACGTTTTTGGCCATGGGAAGTAAAGAATAATCTTCTACCACCTTAGGGTCTCCACTCTGAGCCTCTATCATTTGTGCAAACTTCTCCAGGGGTTTACCTGAAGCGATAAGTTGTTCTACGTCAGGAGCTTCCCCACCTGTACTGTTCACAGTATCTTTGTACAGTTCTTTTACCAGTCTAGCGAACCTGTTTTCGACCTTGCCTTTTAGGAATTCCAAAGCTTCGATTACTTCAAGAGAGTTACCAATACTGCTTCCCAGTGGTTCATTCATGTCGGTGACATGAATTTCCACCTTTCTACCAAATTGTTCAGCTAAGCTCATCATGAATCTGCAAAGTTCCTTCGCATCTTCCAAGTTAGTTATGAATGCCCCATTACCTAGTTTCACATCCAAACTTACCAGGTCGCTGCCTACAGCGATCTTCTTTGACATTATGCTGGAAGCAATTAAAGGTAAAGATTCCACAGTGGCAGTCACATCTCTCAAACTGTAAAGCTTCTTATCTAAAGGTGCCAAACTTTCAGACTGAGAAACGATGGCTAAACCTACGCGTCTCAAGAGTGCCTTGAACTCCTCTGTAGAGAACTCAGTTCGCAGCCCAGGAATGGATTCCAGCTTGTCGATGGTTCCTCCTGTGTGTCCTAAACCACGGCCGCTCATTTTAGAAACTACTAAGCCCGTTGAAGCTAAAAGTGGCACTATGGCCAAAGAGACTTTGTCACCCACGCCGCCTGAAGAGTGCTTGTCCACTTTTATTCCATCTATGTCACTAAGATCCAGCTTTTCGCCACTATTAACAATTTGCTCAGTTAACCAAAATGTTTCTTCATCGTCCAAACCTTTTAAGAACGCTGCCATTAACCAAGCTGAAACTTGGTAATCAGCTACATTACCATTGAGGTACTGTGAAAAGAACTCTTTCATAGAATCCCTGGTATGTTTTTCACCGTCTCGCTTTACTCTTATGAACTCCTGAGGTAACACTACAACGTCACCTCCTGAAGAAATTCCCAAATCAGATCACTTAGTGTTTCACTGGCTTCCTCCGCTGCCGCTAACACCATCTCATGACTGATGTCTTGAATGATATATGGGAGAGCCATATCCGTTATCACAGATACACCCAATACGGGTAGACTCATGTGTGCAGCTACAATGCATTCTGGAACTGTGCTCATGCCCACTGCATCTGCTCCGAATCCTTGCATCATTTTTAACTCAGCATGGGTTTCGTACGTAGGACCAGAAACAGCCAAGTACACACCCTCACGCAGGATTAAGCCTTTCCTGACTGCTATTTCACGCAGCTTATTCATGTACTGCTCACTGTAAACGTGATAAAGGTCAACAAAGCGGGGACCCCATTCTTCCACATTTGGACCTATTAGGGGATTAGCGCCCATGAAGTTAATATGGTCGGTTATAAGCATCAAATCACCTACATGGAACTTAGGGTTTAACCCTCCAGCCGCATTGGTTACAATGAGCAATTTGGCTCCCAACAGTTTGGCTACCCTGACAGGGTAGGTAACTTCTGCCATGCTGTAGCCTTCATAATAGTGAAATCTGCCACTAAAAGCCATAACCTTGTTCTTACCTATGACCCC
>DMVM01000058.1:2081-7110 GCA_003476705.1 Coprothermobacter sp. | reverse complement strand
TTAGATTTTACTGACTTGGACCAACTTTTTAAAGACAAAACAGTGCTGGACATTGGATGCGGAGCCGCAGGTAAAACTGTATTCTATGCTACTTGCGGAGTAAAAGAAATTTACGGAGTAGACAGGGTTGAAAAATACAAAGAACAGGCAGAGCGACTCGCTAACAACAAAGGTGTCAACGGTAAGTTTCATTTTGTTATTGCAGATGCAGCAACATTGCCTTTTTCTGAAAATACGTTCGACACCATAATCATGAACGATTTCATGGAACACGCCTCACAGCCTCAAGAAGTTTTACTTGAATGCTATAGAGTCTTAAAGCCTGGCGGTATGTTATATGTAAATTCTCCTCCTTATTACCATCCCTACGGAGCACATTTAAGTGACTTGATTGGTGTCCCTTGGGTACATGTGTTTTTTGACGAACAAACGCTCATAAACGTTTATAAAGACCTTGCTAAAGGACTACCCGACGCTGAAGATCGGATTAAGCTACGTTTTTCTGTTGATGATACTGGCAAGCATTACATTTCCTACATTAATAAGATGACCATCAAAAAGTTCCAACAATGGATAAATAATTCTCCTTTCAAGTGCGTGTACTACAAAGAAGTCCCCCTCCGTGAACGTCTATCGTTCTTAGCTAAATGGAGCTTAACCAAAGAGTACTTTGTTAAGATGTTAGTAGCCGTACTAAATAAGCCAATAGAAAAAACGTAGCAAGCAGGTTTTTGGGAAAGAATTAACCGTGCCTTAGATTGGATTTTGTTTGGTTATAATAGAGTGTTACAAGTTTGAAGCTAAGAGGCAAAAGGAGGTAGCTTTAGTGCTAACGACAAAAGATACCATTGAAAAAAAGTTGCCAGAAAACCTTAAAGACCTGGCAGCTGTAGCATATAACTTTTGGCACACATGGTCACGTTCTGCCATGAAACTTTGGAGCAAAATAGACCCTGATCTCTGGAAAGCTTACCAAAACCCTGTTAAGCTCCTTTTAGAAACACCCAGTGAAAGACTTGAAGAGCTTTCAAAAGATGAGGACTTTCTGTCCCTGTATGAATTGGTCACAGAAAGATTCCACAGTTACATGAAGGAAAGCAACACATGGTTCAATGCCAATTATCCGAACTGGGACACAAAGTTTGTTTATATGTGCATGGAATATGGGATAAGTGAAGCATTGCCCATTTATTCAGGGGGCTTAGGTATTCTTGCAGGCGACCACCTAAAGTCTGCTAGCGACTTAGGAGTACCATTAATTGCCGTTGGGCTTCTGTACAAACACGGTTATTTTGTGCAAGAAATCAGTTGTGATCTTACGCAACAAGAACTGTTTCCTCAATACAGTCCGGAAGACTTACCCATTACACCTCTGCTTGATGCAGAAGGCAAACCCGTGCTAGTCCAAGTCCCTTTAGATGACCGAATGATTACAGCCAGAGTCTTTCAAGCCGACGTAGGACGCGTTAAGCTTTACCTTTTAGATCCAGACACGCCAGAAACTCCCCCTGAATACAGGCTCATATGTGATTACCTCTACAACCCCGGCATGGACATACGAGTTGCACAGGAAATACTACTGGGTGTAGGGGGCATAAAACTTCTCAAAGAGCTGAACATAGAACCCGGATTAATTCATCTTAATGAAGGACATCCAGCATTCGCAGCCTTTGAGCGCATAAAAGATCTTATGCAAAAAGGGTTGTCTTTTGAGGAATCACTGGAAGTGGTCAAGGAAAGTACAGTTTTTACCACACACACACCTGTGCCAGCTGGTCATGATAAGTTCCCAGTGGACTTTATCTATGGTCGTTTTAGGTCATTTTTTGAAGGTTTGCCGGCAGATAAATTTCTAAGTTTGGGCAAGGAGGCAGAAGATTCTAGTGAGCTGAACATGACAGTTCTGGCTATACGCACTTCCGCTTACGTCAATGGTGTTAGTCAATTGCATGCACGTGTGTCTAGAGAAATGTTCCGCAGTCTTTGGAAAGGTTACACGTTGGAAGAAGTACCCATAGAGGGCATTACAAACGGAGTCCATACACTAACCTGGATTTGCTCAGAGTTTTCCAGAATCTATGACCGTGCACTAAGCAGGGTATGGCGTGAACACACAGATTTGGAAGGCATGTGGTACGGCGTTGAGCGTATTTCGGATACTGATTTGTGGGAAGCACATTTAAAAGCAAAAAAGAATTTTATATCGCTCATGAAGGAGAAAATCCAGAGTAGAAACGAGCGCCTTAGTCTAAGTGATCCCTTACCCGAAATTGATGAAAATAGCCTCATAATAGGTTTTGGCCGACGTTTTGCTACTTACAAACGCGCCATTCTAATTTTCCGTGATTTGGAAAGACTCAAGAAAATCTTAAACACACCAGGCAGACCGGTTTATCTAGTATTTGCAGGTAAGGCTCATCCAAACGATGGGCCAGGCAAAGAATTTCTGAGCCAAGTTCTTCGAATGACCAAAGAACCAGGATTAGCTGGAAAAGTGTTCTTCTTAGAGAACTATGACATTTCTTTAGCCAGAGCTATGGTATCAGGCGTTGACGTTTGGCTCAACACGCCACGACGTCCACAAGAGGCTAGCGGCACAAGTGGCATGAAAGCCGCCATAAACGGTGTTTTAAACCTTAGCATTTACGATGGATGGTGGGTAGAAGGTTACAACGGCAAGAACGGATGGGTTGTGGGAGATGAATCTCTGGAACCTGAGCACGAAGAGAATGATCAAAGGGATTCAGAAAGCCTGTATAACATACTCGAAACTCAAATAATTCCAACCTATTATGAAAACAGAACCAAATGGCTTTCAATGATACGTGAGAGCATTAAGAGCATTGTTCCGCGCTTCAGTACACATCGCATGGTCAAGGAGTACATGGACAAAACATATGTAAAAGCTTTTATAAATTCAGAACGTCTCTCCAAGAATGATTTTGAGAACGCTAAACGCGACGTTACTTGGGAAAGCAGAGTCATCGAAGCATGGAATGGTGTTTCAGTGAAGGACGTGGCTGTGGACGAAAACAGAGGAAGCTTACGAGTCACCGTTAATTTGGGACAAATTTCTCCTGAAGATGTCAAAGTTGAACTTTTCTTAGGCAGAGAGGGCATAGAACTAGAGAAAGTACGAACCGTTGAACTGCGCAGATATGTATCAGAAGGTGACAGCACCTTTACTTACTTTTACACCGATGGCTTCTTGCGACACCTCGGTAGCCCTTGTTGGAAGTACTTTGTTAGAATCCTGCCTGACACTTCTGATACAGACATAATTCAGCACGTACCTATAATCTGGTACGCCATCTAATAAAGAACATCAGAACACCAAAAGAAAGCGCGGCCGCCTATGCTAAAGCGGCCGCTTTTTTTGCGATTGCCTGAGTTTCTTCATTATTTGCAGATAAAACAACCTTTTTCACTCTTGGAATGCTTGAGGGTGTCATACTAAACACTTGTAAACCAAGACCAAGAAGTATTTCCGTGGCTTTATCATCACCTGCAAGCTCACCGCACATGGCAACTTCTTTTCCAAAAGCGTTTCCCACATCAATAACCCTCTTTATGAGTCTAAGAACTGCGGGGTGAAGTGGATTATAGTATTCTCGAACTTTTTCGTTATCCCGGTCCACAGCAAGAGTATACTGAGTCAAATCGTTTGTACCGATACTAAAAAAGTCCACCTCTGGTGCAAGTAAGTCAGCGGCTACCGCAGCCGATGGAATTTCCACCATAATGCCCACTTTTACGTGCTCATCGAAAGGCTGGCCTTCTTCACGAAGCTCAGCTTTTGCTCCCTCTAAAACTTCCTTGGCTTTAACTACTTCTTCCACTGAACTGATCATGGGAAACATCACGGCAGCTTTACCGTAAACACTAGCTCGCAAGATGGCTCTTAGTTGAGTTTTAAGTACGTCTCTGCGGTCCAAACAGTATCTTATAGCTCTCCAACCCAAGAAAGGATTATTTTCCCTTTCCAAGCCCAGATAAGGTAAGTCTTTATCTCCTCCAATGTCAAGGGTACGTATGGTGACTACTCTTCCCCGCATGCCCTCTAGTGCCTTCTTATAGGCCTCAAATTGTTCTTCTTCTGATGGCAACGTGTTTCTGTCCATGAAAAGAAATTCCGTTCTAAAAAGCCCAACCCCTTCCGCACCGAATTTCAAAGCTGTTTCAACTTCTTCAGGTCTGCCAATGTTAGCTTCCAGTTTAACCTGTGCGCCATCTTTGGTCACGCTTGGCACAGTAATCAATTCCCCCAGATCACTCTGCTCTTTCTTCCATTGCAGCAGCTTTTGCTCGTAGTTTTTCAGCAGATCCTCTCCAGGGTTAACTTCAACCACGCCTTCGTTTCCATCAACTACAAGGAGGTCATCATTTTTTATTTCCTGAGTAGCATCCTTTGTGCCCACCACAGCAGGTATTTGGAAGGATCTAGCCATGATGGCCACATGCGAAGTGGGACCGCCTTCATCAGTGACCAATCCGACTACGTGTTCTCGATCGATTTGAGCAGTATCTGATGGAGCCAAGTCCCTAGCAACGAGGACAGTATTATGTGGAAGTTGAGAAAGGTCTAACAAAGTGCCCGTGAGGTTTCTAATGATACGCTCTGTAACATCTTTTAAGTCCGCAGCACGGGCTTTGAGGTACTCGTCGGTCATTTGTTCAAAAAACTGTATGTACTCTTGCCCCACGGACCAAACGGCGAATTCCGCATTCAGCTTCTCATTTTCAATACTTTCTTTTACCTTCCCCAAGAACTCAGGATCATCAAGCATCATTAAATGGGCTTGCATAATATCTGCCACATCTTTGTTCCTGTTTTTGCTTGCCCTCTCGAGAAGTTGAGAAACTTGCTGCTTACTCTGATCCAGTGCCTCGTAGAACCTCTTCAACTCCTCTTTTAAATCTTCCACCGCAAAGCGCGGTATATCCAACTCTTTCTTCAATACTTGTGCTGTCCCAATCCCTATACCGGGTGCACCCGGTATACCTTTTAGCGTCATGATTCCACTTCTCC
>DMVM01000058.1:0-2061 GCA_003476705.1 Coprothermobacter sp. | reverse complement strand
TACTTCCCTTGTCAGCACCTAGAGAGAGTACTCCCATGATGCTCTTAGCATTGACATTGCGTCCTTCTTTTTCAAGAGTAATATTGCTCTTGAACCTCGCTGCCGTCTGCACCAGCAGAGATGCAGGCCTTGCATGCAGACCCGTTGGGTTAGTCAAGATCACTTCTGTCTCAACATGCTGTGCTTCCATTCTCTATAACGCTCCTTCCAAACTTAGACTAAAACGACAAACCCGCCTGTTTTACATAAGGTACATATTGGATATCCGTCTTAGTAACGTGGTTTATTAACCAATCTACAAGTACTTTGTTGAGCTTCACTGTCAAAGTCACACCAACACCCTTATTCTGTACCTCTTCTTGAAAGCTTCTTATCTGTTCTTTAAACCACTCGTGTTGCTTTTTGTGTTCTTCTAAACCAGGGTACTTTGCTCTACTCATGAGGTCTTGCTCAGCATTGAAATGGAAAATAGTGTAATCTTGCAAAAAATCAAGCATCTCCAAAACCGCATCTTTGTTTCCCTTGGGAATCTCATCAAAAAGCTTGTTGATTCGAGCAAATAACTCTTTATGCTGTTCATCCACTGTCTTGATGCCCACAGAGTATTCTTCCTTCCACGTGATAGCCGGCATTTTTAATCACCTCTTTTTTGCTAATCTAGGTCTCATCATTTAAATATTCTAAATTACTAATGCAATAACTTGCCATTTCCTTTTTTGCACGCTATACAGCCTCTTCCTTAAGATAGGGAGCAAACTTAACATCGGTCTTAGTAACATGGTTTATGAGCCAACTGACTAGTAGCTTGTTCAGTCTCAGTGTTAAGCTTACACCAAGTCCGTTTTTCTCTACTTGTTCCCTGATAGAAAGTATCTCCGACTTAAACCATTCATGCTCATTCTTGTGCGACTCAAGTTCTGGATAGTTCGCTTTTGCCATGAGTTGTTCTTCGGCTGAGAAATGATAAATAACATAACTGTTTAGAAAATCAAGAGTTTCCAAAACGGTAGTTACATTACCTCTGGAGACATCATCGAAAAGCTTGTTTACCCGTCTGAATAATTCCTTGTGCTGATCATCTATAACTTTTACACCCACTGAATACTCATCTTTCCAGACAATGGCAGGCACTAAAACCACCTCACTCAAACAAAGTAGTTACTCACGCAGTTATCTGTTATGACTTCAGTTCTGTCTACACTACATTTCTATTGTATTACTAAACACTCCAAGTACATAGCCCAGTCAAAGAATGTTAAGAACAGTACAGAAACCCTTGATAACAGATGAGTAAAACGGTGCTACAATAATAGACTAAATAGAAATGGCATATACGCATTTCAAAACGCATAAATCCCAAAAACTAGCCAAGAAAGTCTGGTATGTTACTAGAAAAAGAACGTTCAGGTGATTTTAGAATTTTGGTAGTAGCTCCTCATCCTGATGATGAGGTAATAGCAGCTGGTGGATTAATAACCAGAGCTTGTAAACTCGGTATTGACGTAGGCGTTGTACTAATCACTAACGGCGATGCCTACCAAAGAGCTGCAAAAGTGTTAGCACGAGGACAAGTTCCCACTGCAAAGACCTACTACCAACTGGGTTTAACTCGGCAAAGAGAAAGCATAAATGCACTTACCTATTTGGGAGTACAACCGCAGAATATTATCTTTCTTGGATTTGCTGACGCTAGCTTGAAGTTCCTTTTAGAAGAATATTGGGAAAAACCATGCAACATTGGTGGAATAGGCACAACTTATTGTCCATATAAATCAGGTGTATATAATCCAGGTGTGGCGTACACAGGTGAAAACCTGTACAGGGCAATGCAGACAATAATAAAGAGCTTTAAGCCCACCCACATCATTTATCCACATGAAAAAGACACTCACGATGATCATAAAGCGACGAACCGCTTGATAAATCAAATTGTTACAAGAAGCCGAATTGAAGCTGTCCTTCTAAACTACTTAGTACATTTCCCCCAGTGGCCAGTCCCGAAGGGACTCTATCAGGATCTAGACATGCCGCTGCCTCCATTGGAAGAAGCTGAAAACTGGA
>DMVM01000050.1 GCA_003476705.1 Coprothermobacter sp. | reverse complement strand
TGCATCTGGAATACTGCTTGCAGCTCTTCTAAAGTAGGACCTAAGCTGTTCTTCGTCCCAACCGCCTTCCACTTGAAGATGTCTTTTGAGCAGTGCCTCGGTGGGTATGTCGCTGAAAAGCTCATCCACGTTTCGAAGTCCGACGGCTTCCAGCATGGCTTTGATTTCTTCTTTGGTATGCGGCACGTGCCTCATTGCGTTTTCCCCCGCTTGTAGAACATTTTTGACACAACCTTGGCTGGCACCATTTGTCCACGGATCTGAACTTCAACAGGTGTGCCGATTTTTGCTTTATCCACACGTAAGAATGCCATGGCAATGCTCTTCTTCAAGAAGGGAGCCATGGTTCCCGAGGTAACCACACCCACTTCTTCGCCTTCAGAAAAGACCTTGTAACCCTCTCGGGCAATACCACCGGTGATCTCCAATCCCATGAGCTTCTTTCGAATGCCTGATTCTTTTTGCTTTACTAAGGTTTCTCGACCTATGAACTGCGGTTTCTCCCAGTCAATGACAAAAGCGTAATTCGATTCCAGTGGCGACGTTTCTTCGTTGAGTTCATGACCATAAAGGGGCAAACCAGCTTCAATGCGAAGGGTGTCACGAGCACCTAAGCCAGCCGGTTTCAAACCGAATGAAGAGCCAGCATCCATGAACTTATTCCACCACGTGGGAGCTTCCTCCATGGGGCCGTAAACCTCAAAACCGTCCTCGCCGGTATAACCAGTCCTGCTTATGATAAGGTCATATTCAGGCACTAAGACAAAAACAAAGGGAGCCAGATCAATAACCTGAGGGAAATAGGTTTTCAGTATGTCCACGGCTTTTGGTCCCTGCACAGCAATATCAAACCACTTGTGGGACACATTCTCGAACACGTGAGAACCTTCTTTGGGCAGGTAGGTAAGTATGTGCTGAAAGTCCTTCTCGATATTCGCCGCATTTACTACAAGTAGGACCTCATCTGGAGCTAGGCGGTAAACGATTAAGTCATCGACGACTCCACCACGTTCGTTCAGCAGCATGGTGTAAGCAGCCTTCAATGGTTCCAGCTTCGCAATGTCCACTGTAACCACCATGTTTATGGCATCGATGTCGCCCTTGTAATAAAACTCGCCCATATGCGAAACATCGAACATGCCAGCACTGGTTCGCACAGCCATGTGTTCGTCTATGATGCCACTGTACTGCAAGGGCATTTCAAAGCCGGCAAATTCAACAAGCTTTGCTCCCAGTGTCTTATGCACTTCATACAAAGAGGTTCTTTTGAGCCCCAAGATTCATCGCCTCCTAAAAACACATACGGAAACTTTTAGGAAGCTATCCCAGCGCAGCTTTTATTGATTCATCCAAAATTTCAATAGCTATGTCCACATGCTCCTCTTTTAGCGTTAATGGTGGTGCAAAACGGATCGCACTCTTGCCAGCAGCCAAGCACACCAAGCCACGCTTGAACGCTTCCTGAATGACTTTGTTTCTTAATTCATAATTATAGTCCCTCTTAACAGGATCTTTTACAAAATCGATTGCCAGCATGAGCCCAATGCCGCGCACATCGCCAATTACTTCGTATTTTTTCTGAAGTTCACGTAGCTGAGTTATGAAATAATCGCCTATCTTGGCTGCGTTTTCAACTAAACCAGATTTTAGAAGCTTTATGGTTTCAATGGCAGCCACAGCAGCTACGGGGTTGCCTCCGTAGGTGTTGGAGTGAGCTGCTTCTTCCCAATCCATGACACTTTCCTTTGCCAAGCACGCACCCATGGGCATGCCAGAAGCGATACCTTTTGCAATGGAAACTATGTCGGGTTCCACACCAAAATGTTCAATGGCAAACATTTTTCCCGTACGCCCCATGCCACTCTGTACTTCGTCAACGATGAGGTAGATCCCATGCTTATCTAGTTCCTGTTTTAACCGGGGGAAGAAATCCTTTGGCGGCACGATGTAACCGCCTTCACCTTGAATGGGTTCTACTAATACAGCGGCTACGTCCTCCGGTGGAGCAACGGTTTCAAACATGCGATTCAAATACCATATCACGAAATCGGTTATTTTCTCAGGCACTACGCCCTCAGGTGGCCTGTAGGTGTCCGGGAAAGGAATATGCACCACTTGAGGCATCATGGGAGAAAAGTGTCTGCGTTGAATCACTTTTGAAGAAGTAAAAGACAAAGATCCCATGGTTCTTCCGTGGAAACCACCTAAGAACCCAATATACAGTGGCCGCCGCGTTTTGTACCTTGCCAACTTTATGCAAGCTTCCACTGACTCGGTGCCGCTGTTGGTGAAAAACACACGTCCATGTTCTTTGAAGGGCCTTATGTCATTTAGGGACTCTGCCAAAGTAACTTGAGGTTCATAGTAAAAATCAGTACCTGCAAAATGAAGAAATTTTTCCACCTGATTCTTTATGGCTTCCACAACTTGTGGATTTGTGTGGCCAGCGTTCGTTACACCCACACCGCTGGTCATGTCGAGGAATTCATTGCCGTCTACATCGTAAATCCATACATCCTGCGTTCGTTCCACTACCAGGGGAACATCTCGGCTTAGTGAAGTGGACATCACCTTCGCGTCGCGCTCGATAATTTCTTTCGCCTTTGGGCCCGGTAGCTCCGTCTTAATTTGCGGTCTATTCATGGGAACACCTCCTTAGTAGTTAATATTATTTTAACACTTTTGCACACTTTGTTCTATAATGTATAGCCGTGAGAATTGCGAGGGTGATAAAACATGGAAGCAGCAATTAATGCAAGGAGACTCATTGTAAGAAGCTTCGCTGCGGTAATCTTGGTGGGAGCCGTATTGCTGGCTCTGCCCATAGCCAGCAGAGGTGGAGGTTTTACCAATTTTATTGATGCATTGTTTACTAGTACTTCAGCAGTATGCGTTACAGGGTTAATAGTAAAGGACACATGGGATTATTGGAACTTTGCAGGTCAGTTTATCATCATGATGCTGATCCAGTTTGGTGGTTTGAGCTATCTCACTATTACCACGTTCACACTGCTTCTTCTCACAGGTGCGCGCATCGGTTTGAGAACCCGTATTACGTTGGCTTCACAGTGGAATGTGAATAGTCTTCAGGGCATTGTCAAACTGCTCGGTTTTACGGTAAGATTTGCTCTCTTGGTTGAACTCATAGGAGCATTGCTTCTTAGCATAACGTTCATCCCCCATTACTTGAATTCAAGAGGTTTGGCAGGTGGAATTTGGACTTCAATTTTCGATGCTGTTAGCGCTTTCAACAATGCCGGGTTTGACATTCATGGCGGTTTTAAGTCACTTAGTGAATTCGCACAAAATCCACTTGTCAATTTGACCGTCATGGGCCTCATCATAGCAGGAGGATTGGGATTTGTAGTCTGGTCTGAAATATTCCAGAAGGTCAGGCAGAAAAAGTTTTATTTTTCATTGCATACGCGCATAGTACTAGGCGTTACCTTGGCGCTAATAGTTTTAGGGGCTCTCTTAATCGGTATTTTTGAGTGGAACAACCCAAAAA
>DMVM01000099.1 GCA_003476705.1 Coprothermobacter sp. | reverse complement strand
ATGTTTGTGGACTTCTTTGGTGTCGCTATGGATCAAATATACAACCACATCGCCAAAGTCACCTACATGTCCAATGGAAATGTAAAGGTTCCAGTGGTAGTAATGACAGCCATAGGAGCTGGTTATAGCGATGCTGCACAACATTCTCAAACCTTGTACGGTATTTTTGCTCATGTGCCCGGACTAAAGGTGGTTGTTCCTTCCAACTCTTATGATGCAAAAGGTCTTATGATATCGGCTATAAGAGACGATAACCCCGTGATGTATTTCTTCCACAAAGGACTCCAAGGGCTCGGTTGGATGCCTTCACCTGAGGAGGCAGCTGTAGAAGTTCCAGAAGAACCTTATACTATTCCATTCGGGCAAGCTAACATCGTTCGCGAAGGTGGCGACATTACCATAGTTACTGCGTCCAGGATGGTATATGAAGCACTGTGGGCTGCGCAGGAACTGGACAAAGAAGGAATAAACGTTGAAATTATTGATCTTCGAACACTTGTACCACTTGACAAAGAAACCATTTTGAACTCCGTTGCAAAAACTGGCAGGCTCCTAGTTGTAGATGAGGATTATCTAAGCTATGGTTTAACTGGAGAGATAATCGCGGTGGTAGCTGAAAGTGCTTTACCTAGCCTCAAAGTGCCTCCAAGAAGAATAGCCGTACCTGATGTGCCACTACCCTACAGCAGACCTTTGGAAAAATTCGTATTGCCATCTAAAGACAAGATTGTTAAACTTGTAAAAGAAATGTGTGAGGATAGCTAATATGGTTGAAATAAAAGTACCTATTATTAGTACAGAAGGGAAAGTAGGTTACGTAGTTAGGTGGTATAAAAATGACGGCGATGAAGTGAAAGAGGGAGAAGAAATGGCCGAAGTTATGATTGAAAAGACCACACTGCACATACAAGCTCCCCAAGCAGGTAAATTGAAAATCGTTAAGGAACCAAACGAGGAAGTCCGCGAAGGAGAAATCATCGGATACATAGAATAGCACCCTGCAGGAAACAGTACAAAGCAGGAGAGGGGACCTTCAATATACCAAAGTCCCCTCTCCTGCTACCCTAGAAATATGACATCTTTTGGAGCTAAAGTATGAACGAATTCACAAATGATGGCTTTTTTGACCGTGTCTAATGTGATGCTCGGCATATATTCTGATAAATTCGCTACTTGAGATCTCTTGCTCTTGACAAAATCCCGTTGATCTTCGGGATATGTTTCTTCCCATTTCAGGCACTCTTTAAGCGCCTGCAAATCTGAGTTCACAAGCAATGTCGAGTGATAGAAAAACTTATGTGCCCTAATCGCTGTGCTAGAGCCTGATATCTTTCTGCCTTCTATGAAAATGCTGGCTCGGTCGTCCACCACCACGGGAGCATTTGTCAATTTTCTGACTGTTTCTGCCAGTATGTTAGCGATAGCTCTTGCTTCGTCTAGGATGTAATGAGAAAAGACAATGTTATCTTTCTCCTTACACAAGGTGATGTTAAGATTCCCCAAGTCATGGTACACCGTTCCGCCGCCTGTAAACCTGCGAACAACGGGTATTCTTTTTGCACGCACGTAATCCAGGTTAACTTCATAACAGGGATTCTGGAACCTACCCACAACCACGCAACACTCGTTTTGCCATAACATCAATACCACGTCATCATGCAGTTCGAGCTCTAAAAGGTTTTTCTCAACAGACAAATTCTCAAAAGGATCAGTTTTGTCGTTTTTTACTATCTTAAGGGAGTTCATTGGTAAAAGCTAATTCTTGAACAAGCCTTCTTCCACGCCTAACTCCAAGGCTCTGGGGACATTCACTGTCAAGGGGCCTCTGCAGGAAAGCTCTATGGCAAACTCTGTTGGGCGAAAGACTTCAATTTCTCTTTCTCCATCCAAAGCTACCGTTCCGTCATGCAAAACAAATGTGAGAGGTTTGTTTTCTTCGAAATGGCCGTACTCCCCTACTTGCACGTGTTCAATCTTCCCCGGCGCCATGGGAAACAATACTGACTCTCCAGATGAGTCTAGTATAGCGTAAGAACCGTAAGGATCGTATTGGTTGGATGGACAAAGATAGCCCAAAAGTGAGGAAAAACCAACGTTCTCAGGTCTGGCTCTGGTACAGAATACCGCGCTTATAGACCTTGGATCCCAAACAGCTCTGGAGCCTACAAAACGTTCCTTCGTGAAAGCTATATCTATCAAAGCTATATCCTCATTGCCGTCCCATGAAATTTTGAGGAATTTTTCTTGGTTGGTGACCTGCTTTTGATCTATTCTCTCTGAGGTCATAGTCCAAGCAGCAAGAGCAGCAATAGTTGCTTCGACCATGAAAGGAAACGCATTATTGGTTCCCGTTGATATGCTCACAATTGGGGTGGAATCCTTTGGATTTAGCCCTTTTATTGCTACTCTGTTCGTTCCATCTCCGCCTATTATCACAATGGCGTCTACGTTTCCTTGCATAAGTGAAGCCGCTATTGATGTATCTCGGTCTGTAAAGAGTGGTTTCATGTCAAGTTGTTTAAGATCAATTTTTGAGTTTCGGATACGTTCTGCTGCCCTGTAAACAATGTTGTAGGAATCTGGCATGAATAGCACAGAACTTAGACCCATCGTGTTCCAAGTGGCTAAAAGCCTCTCCACAATGTTGACTTTCTCCTCGTTATCAAAGACCGAAGCGTGTGCTACTAATCTCCTTATGTCTCTTCCGGATTGAGGATTGGCAATGATCCCAATAGAATGCTTCTTCATAATCGACAAAAACTCCTTTCAACCTTAAGAATTGATGTCGCCCTTGGCGAATCCTGGCTACTCAATTGCACTCGCATTCTCAAAATATTCTTTAACTTTTTGCAGAAAACGAGCTCCTGGAGCACCATCTACAACTCGATGATCAACACTCAAAGAAAGTGTCATGCTTTTTGCCAACCGAGGTTCATTGTTTTCAAGCACCACAACATCCTTGATTCTGTTTATACCGAGAATAGCCACCTGAGGTGGGTTAATTACTGGTGTGAAGGAATCCACTCCCAGCATACCCAAGTTTGTTATTGTAAATGTTCCACCCACAAAATCCTTTTCTTTTAGTTGGCCTGCTCTCGCTCGTGAAACCACATCCTCGTATTCCGTTACCAGGTCTGGAATACTTTTCTTGTCAACGTCCCTTATTACAGGTGTAACTAGCCCATAAGGAGCATCCACGGCCACGCAGATATTTACGGAATCGTACACTTTTATCACATTGTCTTCCAAAGTAGCATTTAAATTTGGGCGGTCCTTTAGTGCAAAAGCAACTAGTTTTAGCATTATTACAGTCAAACTTGGGTTACCATGAGTTTTCTCCTTTAGAACAAGTAAATTAGTAGGATCGATATCCATGTTAATTGTCACGTGCACGGCATTCCTATAGCTTTCTGATAGCCGCTCGGCTATAACTTTCCTGAAACCTAGTAATTTCTCCTCTTTCTGAATTCTCGGATAAAAGTGCTCGACAATATATGCTTGAAGCACTTCTAAGCTTACCTCTCCCTTCTCAAACTGAAGTTGTTGCAGATCGATGTCATACTGATCTGCTATTGCTTTTAAGTCAACCACAAAGCACCCCTCCCAATTTATGGACAACTCAGATGTCGTCCACTGTAAGTGTATGAATATTATAGCACTCAAACGAATCAAAAATACAATAGTTAAAAATTATATTGTTGGCCTCTTTTCTCTTTGTTGCTGCTTTACCGATCTTCCTCTATAGAGCGTTTTGAATAACTTTGAGAATTGTATAAGATCAGCGTCGGTACCTTTAAGTCCGTTAAGACCGCTGCGAGCGACTCTAAAAGAAATAGCGTTGTTTTTATTACCGTCCCCGATCAAGTTCCGTCCGTCGACTGTTAAAGGAGCTTTAACTACCGAAATTACTAAGGCAATAGTTGGTAGGAAGAACCACATCCAAAGAATAGATGTCACATGTAAGAAGTAAAAAGGCACCCAGCCCACAAGACTTATAAGCCACATCCACAAGCTCAATCTGTTGAGAAAATTCTCAATATCCCACCTAATGTAAGGTTCGCTGCTCTTTATAACCCAAAGGAAGAATCTCTCACGCAAAGAAAATGCGAAGTCTGCCAAATCACTAGCGTTTGCTGATGAACTGATGATATCAAACACAGGATGTCCTATAATCTCATTGCTCTTTCTAACCAGACACAACTGGTTGTCCTCATATTCTAGTGAAAAGGTACCATTCTCCAAGAGGAACAACATATCCGCAAGTATTAAATCTTCATTCTCCTTTCTGCTTCTAACGAAGGCATATAATGAAGGCCAATAGTTCATAATCATATTATAGTAGACAAGATACCGAAGAATAAGAAAGTGTAGGTTCAAAACGTTATGGTTTACGCAGGTATACACCTCAACATAAGTGACGGGACAGACGCAATCCTAAAGCAAATAGACGAGCTGCAAATAGATTCTTTCCAAATTTTTCTGGAAAACCCATTATCATGGACTCCTATGAAAGGACTTTACCGCTTTGAGAGTCTCATAGAGAGGGCAAGAAACGATTTTGATGTGAAGACTGTATTTGTTCATTCACCCTATCTAGTACACTTAGCGAGTCCAAGGGCATCTGTCAGGACAAAGTCATGGAAGAAACTCAAAGAAGATCTTTCATTGGCGTCAGACCTTGGTATAGATGGTTACGTAGCTCACCTGGACATACAACACCCTGAACAAGAGCTCGTTTTCCTTGAAGAATACTCGCGATACTTGTCTATGATATCTTCCAATATTCCACTTCTCTTGGAAAATGTCGCAGCAGGAAAGTTTGTTGGCGCGGATCCTTATTTCGTTTTGGATGTAGCTCGTCAGGCCTCTATCTCATATCCCGCCGCCATCTGTTTAGATACTGCACATTTAGCTGCAGCCGGTTTTGACATTTTGCAGATTCTCGAAGACAAGCGATTTGATGAGTTAGCTCTCCGTATTCGCGTGGTCCATTTGAACGATTTAAAAACACCTATTGGCTCATCTAGGGATGTGCATGAAAACTTGGGTGAAGGCTCCATTGGATACGGCCCGTTGAAAAAAATGGTGAGGGCTCAAGACGACGGTACATCTATAATACTAGAGACACCCCAGGACAAACCAGATAACAATAGAAAAAACATTGCGATTTTAAAAAAGATGATGGTTGAATAGAAAAGGGTCCAAGCCCCCCAAGAAAGCTTGGACCCTTGTAAGTTCAAATGTTTATTTATGATTAGCCTTCACCTTTTTCAAAAATGACACCGTCGGCTTTAGGTGGTTTTGTCTTTCCCAAGAACCCAGCCAGAACAATAAGAGCAAGGATATATGGGAAAGCCTTAATCAATATGGGAGATATGCCACTCAGCAGAGGTATCTGGCTTTGGAAGTACGTAAGTGTTTCAGCATACCCGAACAGCATAGCCGCTAAAACAGCATATAGCGGATTGTAATTACCAAAGATCATTGCCGCCAATGCCAAGAAACCACGCCCCGCAGTCATGGCATCGATCCATTGATATGGATAAAGCGTTGCAGCAGCAAGACCAGCAAAAACGCCAGATAAAATGACACCAACGTACTTGTATCCATAGACATTCACTCCAAGAGAATCCGCTGCCCAAGGGTTTTGACCACAACTACGAAGACGCAAACCAAAACGTGTCCGATTAAGCAACCACAAGGTGAATATAGCCAAAGGTATGAAAAAGTAAGCGATCACGTTTATTCGAAGAAATGTGGGTGGTGTATAAGGATTGACAGCACTCTGCGTTTCCATGCCAAAGACTTGCATGCTAAGGAATCTTGTGAGTCCTGATGCCAATATGTTCAACGCAGTGCCGCTTACAACATGGTTAACCTTAAAGGTTATGGTGGCTAATCCATGAATCAGTGATATGAGTACAGCTCCTACAATAGCAAACAGTAGTCCGGCTATCCAACTCTTAAAAAGCGTTGCTCCCCAAACGAAGAAGAAAGTACCGGTGAGCATCATGCCTTCTACTGCGATGTTCACTACACCACCAGTTTCAGAGTAAACGGCGCCTAGGGCACCGTACGCCATGGGTGCGCTTAACTGTAAGCCCCTTAATAGGAAATACCAAAAGTCGAACATGCTAACCAACCTCTCTTCTTCTTAAAGTGCGTGCGTAACGCCTGAGAATTTGGTCAATAACTACCACGGAGAGTATCATAAGCCCTGAAATAATACCAATCAGAGAATTAGGGACCTTAGTGTACATTTGAAGTCCATACCCGGCCCGACTCAGGAAAGAGAAAAGCAAACCCGAGGCGATGACTCCAAGAGGATTGTTTCTAGCTAGAAGTGCTACAGCAAGTCCTGTAAAACCAAGTCCTCTCGTTATGTTCGGGGTAAAGAACTTTGATATGTAGGCTACTTCCTGTAAACCGACCAAGCCAGCGATGGCGCCTGATATGAGCATTGTAACGAGCAATGTTTTTTTGACATCGACTCCAGCATAAACAGAAGCCGATATGTTCTGCCCAATCCATCGAATCCTAAGACCCAAGGATGTCTTGAAAAGTAAGAACCACAAAACCACAACGACAATGAGTGCTATTAGCCAACTTAAGTCCACGGCAACATAATGCGGAAATTTAAACCCGAAAAGCCCAGTTACACTGTTTATAACATTGTGCAAAGAGGGAAATACTGCGGTGGGTTCCATGTAGGGGGTACGTAAGTTGAAAGATTGTGATACACCTCTAACACCGTTAAAAGGGCCATTTACTAGGTATAAGATTACGGCAGAAGCTATTTGGTTCATCATAATTGTACTTATAACTTCGTGCACGCCTTTATAGATCTTTAGAAGAGCAGGAATCAGAATCCATATCATACCACCGAGCATTCCAGCCAGAATAACTACTGGGATATGAATGTATGTGGGGAGGTTAAGATAAGCTCCAGCCACTCCCGCACAAAGAGCGCCAAATAGGTACTGTCCCTCTACACCTATGTTGAAAACCCCTGCCTGAAAGGCAATGGCGTTCGCTTCACCAGCTATTATTAGCGGTATGGATTGAGAAACGATATAGGCTATACCAGCTTGACTGAAAGAAAACGTCAAGATGGCACTTAAAGCCTTAATTGGGCTTTCACCGATAAACTGAACTGTTACCATCATTACTACCATGGCAAACAAAAAGCCTAAAACTGGAGCAAGGCTTTCAATTAATCTGTATTTCCACTCCATGCTCTTAGGTTGTACTTTCACCTGCTCTTGTGTCATTCTTCCTTCACTCCCAGCATATACAATCCTATGATTTCCGGCGTCGCTTCTTCTCTCCTGAACTCTTTTATTATCTTTCCCCTGTAAAGAACTCCAATACGATCAGACAAAGCCAAGATCTCTTCAAGATCAGCAGATATAAGCAGAATGGCTTTCCCCCTAACTTTTTCATCTATGAGTTGCTTGTATATGAATTCGGTAGCCCCTACATCCACCCCCCTAGTCGGATAGGCAGCCAACAAAAGGGTTGGATCAAAGCTTATTTCGCGTCCCACAACAAATTTCTGCTGATTTCCGCCGCTTAAGGCACTGGCAGGTACTTCCACAGAAGGGGTTCTGACGTCGAAGTTTTTTACTACGGTGCTTGCAGTAGACCTCATTACCTTGTAATCAAGAATACCCCTTTTCTGAAATTCCTTCCGCCAATGCCACCCAACCACCACATTGATGTACAAAGGCATGTCAATGAATAAACCTTGTGCTTGTCTGTCTGCTGGGATGTGACCTATGCCAAGTTGTCTGCGTCCCATGGGGGAAATCCTGTTGACTACCTTATCGGTGATATAGATTTCACCAGCTGACGGGTAGATTTCACCTGAGATTATTTTGAGGAGCTCTTCTTGTCCATTGCCTTCAACGCCAGCTACTCCGTAAATTTCACCAGCATGAACAGAAAAGCTGATCTCATCAAGTTTTTTGACACCGTTCTCTTCATAAACAACGTCTTTAAGCACCAAACAATGTCCGCCAACTTCAATGCGAGGGTTTTCTACCTCCAGAACCACTGGCTTGCCTACCATCATCTCAGCGATTTTTTCCTTGCTAGCTTCCTCAATGGGCATTTCACCCACTACTCTGCCTCTTCTTATAACAGTGATTCTGTCAGCTATTTCTAAAACCTCGTTCAGTTTGTGAGAAATAAATATTATGCCCCGCCCCTGTTCTTTAAGAGCCTTAAGCGTTTTGAACAGTTCTGTTGTTTCCTGTGGAGTTAAAACAGCTGTTGGTTCATCAAGAACCAGAGTTTCCGCACCTCGGTACAGCAGTTTAAGTATTTCAACACGCTGCTGCAGTCCCACTGGCAAATCCTCAACATAGGTATCGAGATCCACAGGCATAGCGTTCTTTTGCATAATGTCTTCGATCTTCTGTCGCGCCGATTTTATGTCTAAAACTGCATTCTTTACAGGTTCACTGCCTAAGATGATGTTTTCAAGAACTGTTAGACCGGGCACCAACATAAAGTGCTGGTGTACCATACCTATCCCCAGTGCCACTGCAACTGAAGGATTTGTGATTCTTACAGGTTTCCCTCTTACAAAAATCTCACCTTTGTCTGCACGATATTCCCCGTAAAGAATTTTCATAAGCGTCGTCTTACCAGCTCCGTTTTCACCCACTAATGCGTGAATTTCTCCTTCGTAGAGCGTTAGATGAATGTCATCGTTAGCCACAACGCCTGGAAAAGCTTTCGTTATTCCTTTCAGTTCGATCAGAGGAATACGTTCTTTGATTGTGTCAACCTTGCTCATCTCTATCACCCATTTCCTACGTTTTGACCAGATAAGCCAAATGAACACGAACCAACTTCAAAGGCTTTTAAAAGTTCGTGCGTAACTGCGAACGTGGTACAACACTCATTATATAGTGAATGCAGAAACAACAACTACATCACCTCTGCTTATAACTTGCTTGACATTTCGTTTTTTTATTATAACATTGAGAAAAAAAGAGGGCTACCAGAATGGTAGCCCGTAAATCTTAGTTCGTAATAGTGTTAACCCTTAGGGTAATTGGAACGTTTGTAGCTCTTCGTTGTTGGTTGGGACAACAATCTCGCCATTTATGATCTTCTGTTTAAGTTCATCTACTTGGGGCATAACATCCTCGATAAGAGATCTATTGTAGTCGTTAACTGCATATCCAACACCATCTACGTCTAATCCAAAATCTCTATATCCGCCCTTCCACTGACCTTCCATCAAATCTTTTCCAGTAAGATACACGGATGTATCAACTCTCTTTAGCATGGAGGTCATAATACGATCACCCATAGCCTGCTGCTCAGGGTCGTCGCTGCTCTTATAAACTAAGCCTTGGTCACTATCTACGCCAATTGCCCACACATCTTTACCATTCTTGAAGGCATCATAAACTGCTTGGAACACACCAGCACCTGATGCACCAGATGCGTGGTAAATAACGTCTGCGTCCTGATTAAGGAACGTAGAAGCTATTTCTGTTCCTCTAGCGGGGTCCTTAAAAGCGTCGCCAGTAGTGCCTATGTACTGGGAAAGAATGTTTCCAGCTTCTCTTAGGTTAGGATTAACGTACATCGCTCCTGCTTTGTAACCAACTTCAAATTGCTCGATTAGAGTACTCTGCATTCCACCCACGAAACCCACTTTGTTTGTCTGGGTTTTGAGGCCTGCAATAGCTCCTACTAAGAATGAGCCTTCATTCTGCTTAAAGTTTAAGCAGACGATATTGCTCTGTTCATCAAGCCCGTCAATGGTACCATCTACGATGGCAAACTTTGTGTCTGGGAAGTCCTTGGCAACATTAATCATGGGGTCTGTGAACATGAAACCGATACCAAAGATGAGGTCATAACCCTCTTCAGCCAAAGTACGAAGAAGCTGTTCTCTGTCTTGCCCACCCTCTTTGGGTTCCAAGTACTTAAGCTCAACCTCGGTCCCGTAGTTAACATTATCTGGGTCATCTTTGATGTAACCTTCGAATTCCTCTGCCAAACGAACTAGCCCGTTATAAGCAGAATCGTTAAAAGAGTGGTCTCCTCTTCCACCGATATCAAATACAAGACCGATCTTGTACTTCGGTTCTGTAGTAGTTGGACCCGAAGGCTGTGTACAACCACTCAAAACTAGTGAGACAGCTAATAGAGCGACCAAAATACCAACTGTAAACTTTTTCACCTCTGCTCCTCCCCTTTCGTCATTTTTGGCGGAAGTTTCGCTTCCGCTTCCGTAATATTATACTACGTTTAAGTGAGTGTCAATCGATGCCATAACAAACTTTTAAACACGCTTTCTTCAATGCTAGCGTAAAATATGGTGGACTAGTCTGCGCATAAAGGAGGTATTAATGTGGATAAAATAAAGCGACTCGGCGTTTTAACCGGTGGAGGAGACGCCCCTGGACTGAATCCAGCTATTCGCGGAGTGTTCTACAAAGCTGTGGAATTGGGATATGAGGTCATAGGCATTAAGGATGGTTGGAAAGGTCTTTTAGAAAAAGAGACTATAGTTCTTTCCAAAGCTGATGTAGATGGTGCTCTTGCAAAAGGTGGTACGATTCTAGGCTCAAGCCGTACTAATCCTTACAAAAGAGAAGGCGGGAAAGAAGTTGCTTATGAGAACTTCAAAGAACTTGGGCTCAGTGGTCTTATCGCCATAGGTGGCGAAGACACCTTAGGCGTTGCAGGTCAACTTGTGAGAGATTACCAACTACCTATAAACGGAGTGCCAAAGACGATTGATTTTGACGTTCCCGAGACCGATTTTACTTTGGGTTTCTTTACAGCTCTTGAAGTTACCACGGACATACTGGAAAGGCTGCAAGATACCGCTAAGAGCCACCATCGTGTTATGGTATTGGAAGTTATGGGACGTCACGCGGGATGGTTGGGGCTTTTTACTGCCGTCGCTGGCGGCGCTGATTACGTAATAGTTCCTGAAAAGAAAGCTGACATAGAGGAGCTTATTGCCAAGACAAAAAGAGCTCTTTCTGAAAAAGGGTTCGCCGTAGTAGTGGTATCAGAGGGAGCTGTTCTAGACGAAAGCATGCTCAAAGACAGACCTGTTGATGAGTTTGGTCATGTTCAACTGGGTGGCATGGGAGAAGTAGTTGCGCAGTTCTTAGAAAAAAGCTTGAATACGGAAGTGAAATGCGTTATTCTAGGCCATGCTCAAAGGGGTGGTAAACCTTCTGTAATAGACAGAATACTTCCACAACTTCAAGCGCTAAAAGCTGTTGAATGGCTAGATAAGGGACAGACTGGTGTCTTAGCTGCATACAAAGAAGGTGCCATTAAACCGGTTGATCTTACTCTGGTTGTGGGGAAAAACAGGCCTCTTCCTGAGTCTCTAATACATGATTTTGGAGTCTTTTTCAGAGGATAAATCGTGAAAAGAATTGGCATACTAACGTCCGGGGGTGATTCCCCCGGAATGAACGCAGCTATTTCTGGAGCTGTCATAGCCGCCGAACAGAGAAATATTGAAGTCATAGGTGTGCGCAATGGCTTCGATGGACTTCTAGAGGAGCAATTCTTGCCATTGAGTTCCAGTCGAGTCAGAGGAATAAACTCTCTTGGTGGGACCATTCTCGGGACGTCCCGGAGTGATAGATTCTTGCTTCCTGAATGGAGACGGCGAGTGCCTGATACACTCTCCTCTACTGGCATCGATGGACTCATAGTAATCGGGGGGAACGGCTCCTTGCGAGGTGCAATGACTTTAGAGGAAGCTGGCATCCCCACTGTGGGAATCCCAGGGACTATTGATAATGATTTGGGAGGTACTGACTTCACACTGGGATTCATAACAGCCGCTGAAACAGCGGTAAAAGCAGTCCGTCGGCTAACTGATGTGGCGTTGTCTGAAAGGGGAATTTTCTTTGTTGAAGTTATGGGACGAAATTCTGGTTATATAGCCATGTTTGCAGGTTTGGCAAGCGGAGCTGATTTTGTCAATATACCTGAAGCCCCAGCAACATCTGAGGAAATCTATACCAAGATAAGCCAAGCTGAAGGTAGTGCCATCGTCATATGGGCTGAAGGCTGTGGAGATCCATCACCGCTTGCTGAGTGGCTAAGAGAAGAACTGAATAGAGACATAGAGATTTCTCGCATTGGTCATTTGCAGAGGGGTGGTACTCCAGCAACCCTAGATTCTTTCCTAGGCTTTAGCATGGGAGCAGCTGCACTTTACACCATATCTGAAGGACGCCATTCTATTATGTTAGGGGCCAGAAATCTACAGCCTGTTGAAGTACCTTATGAAGTGGCAATTGAGCCAAATCCGCTTCCTCCTTACCTTCAGTCCATGCTACTACCGCTATTAAACTCGCGTTGACGTTTTGCTTCATACAAGGCAATACTAAGGGCAACATGAACATTAAGGCTCTCGAAGTCTGTTGGTATGTTGCCAAAATGGTCACACAGAGTTCTCACGGTTGTACGGATGCCTTTATCTTCAGACCCGACCACTAAAGCAACTTTTCCTGTTAGATCCAAATGATACAGTTTTGTCCCATGGTGTGCTTCCAGTCCTACTACTGAGAAACCGTTCTCTTTAAGCCTTGGGATAGCCTGTTTTATGTTTAATCGCCATATGCGTGCCCTTAAAGCTGCTCCACGGGAAATCTCAACAACTTTTGGCGTTACTGATCCAGTGTTGTGAAGATCAAGGATGATATTTGGAGAAGAGAGTGCCACCGACGTTCTAAAAATAGCCCCCAGATTTGTGCTGTCTGTTACCCCATCCACAATCACAACCGTGTTCTCTATTTCATGTAATTCTTCCCATCCTAAGTAGTCAATTTCCGAAGGGAGAAAACCGACCCATTCTTTTTCAGGAAAGAATTCCTTAGGAACCGCTACGAGAGGAATTGGTCTGTTCTTCTCTAGTCTATCCACTAGCTGCTTAACCTTTGACATTTTGTCTACTCTTACCCAGATTTTTTCAACCTTGCCAGATCTGAGTGCTTCTTCCAAAGGACTAAAACCGTATGTAAGCTCTTTCTTTAGACTCATCAGATTACTCCCTTATCCATCGTGTACCATCTTTAGTGTCTTCCAGAACAATGCTGTGTCTTAGTAACATATTCCTTATAGCGTCAGCCTCGGAAAACTTCTTTTGCTTTCTAAAATCATTTCTCAACTCAACCATATCTTGAATCAAAGATTCATCTACCTTTCCATCTTTGGTTAATCGCAGCCCAAATACGGTTCTTAAAGCATGGGTAAGGAATTGTTTGACTATGGAAGCTTCGCTGATGTTTAGATCTTCAACTCTTAGCTGGGTGATCAACTTGTGCACCTCAGCCAACGCAGCAGATGAGTTCAAATCATCTTCAAGTGCGCTATGAAAAGTCTCTTTAGCACTTGTTACGAGGCTAACTACCCTGGTTCGAGCTTCCCCGTCTCTGCTCACCCAATCAAGTCGCTCGAAATAGGATCTAAGGTTGTTCACCGTGTTTGCTGCCTGGTTATAGACTTCTTCGGAGAATGTCACAGGATCTCGATAGTACGTTGACAGGAGCAAATACCTCACCACATCTGGATCGTACTTTGCCATAATTTCAGTGGCACCTATGAAATTGCCCAGGCTCTTGTGCATCTCTTCTTTGCCAATGCGTAGCATACCAGTATGCATCCATACCCTTGCGAAAGGTTTTTGACCCATGAGAGCTTCTGACTGTGCCTTTTCATTCTCATGATGAGGAAATATTAGATCTGAACCGCCCCCGTGGAAATCCAGTGGGAACCCGGCAAATTTAACAGAAATGACAGTACATTCAATGTGCCACCCGGGACGACCATCCCCCCAAGGACTATGCCACCAAACAGTCTCATTCGTTTTCCTACTCTTCCATAAAGCGAAGTCCCTAGGATCTTTTTTGAACGGCGAAGGCTCTACTCTAGATTCAAGTAGCGATATGTCTTCGACTTTTCTGGCTGAAAGTTCACCGTAATACGGAAAACTGGACACTGAGAAATAAACCCCATCAGGAGTCACATAAGCGTGCTTTTTATCAATAAGTTGTTTTATAGCTTCGATTATATCTGGAATGACTTGAGACACTCTGATGTACGCGTACAGAGGTTCTACGTTAAGGAAATCCATGAGTTTGTAATAAAGCCTTTCATAAATCTCGGCCAGAGCAAAAGGATGAATAGATAACTCTGCTGATCTTTCAATGATCTTATCGTCGACATCGGTGAAATTTGAAACAAATACTGGTTTGTACCCTTGCGCTTTAACATAACGACGGAACAAGTCAAACACTAAAGCTGTTCTTACATGGCCCAAATGAGGTTCATCATATGGCGTTATGCCACACACATATCCTGCTATCTTTTCTCCGGGCTTCTTTTCAAGATCAATCAATTTTCTACTAAGGGTGTCATACAGCTTCATCTTTTCACCTCAACACAGTTCACAAAAGATAATGAAATCATGCCATTAAGGTCTTTTCCGATTATCCCCTCGCTCCGTGTAACTGAAAGGTGGACTGGGGCGTTCAATAGTGAAGATAGATTTCCCGTGATGGGATTTATCCAGTGTTTCAACGTTGGCTTGTCTGCTAACAACAGAACTGTGACTTTTTCCACGAGAAGAAATTTCTTTCTCATTCTTTCCATTACATCAGCCAAAATGTCAGTAGAAGAACCGTCTCTCCATAGCTGACTATTGGGATAGAGGGTTCCCAAGTCACCTTGTTCTAGAGTTGATAGAAGAGCATCAGCAACGGCATGAATTACTACATCGCCGTCAGTCCAAGATTCTAGGCCCACATCTGCATCTTCTATCCTGATTCCACCAAGAATAAGAGGGGCGTTTTCACTAAACCTGTGAAAATCCCACCCAATCCCTTCTAACCGCCTAAACATGAGTTCTTGTAGAAAAACGTCCTCGGGGAAAGTAACCTTTAAGTTTTTCCTTTCCCCTCCCACAACGTGCACTTTCCATCCAAGCCGCTGTGCCACACTTGCTTCATCAACATCTTCATCTGCGGTTTCTAGCACTGCTTTTAGTACTTCAAACCTGAAACCCTGTGGCGTTTGTACTCTGATGAGGTCCTCTCTAGGGAAAGGCACCGTACTACTGCCCTCTTTTTTTCTTAAAGCGTCTTCAACATCTATGGCTGGAACCACAACTGGGAAAAGGTCTAGCCATGCTAATACACGCTCAAACAGAGTGTCAGTTGCCAGCGGCCGTGCAGCATCATGAACCAAAACCTTATCTACTCTTGCGAGTTTCTCAAAACCATTCGCCACAGATTCCTTCCTTGAACTCCCTGGAAGTGCAACTTTTATGTTCTCTAAGCCCATAGGACTATCCGTGACTACGACGACATCTTGAAATAAGTCCTTTAGCGTTTCAAGGCGAACTTGCCAATAATCCAATAAAGACCAACCTCTAAAGACCCTTAGCTGAGCCTTCCCCTTACCGCCGGAGAATCTTTGTCCCTTACCGCCAGCAACCAAAATCAGGCCATTCATGATTTAGTCAGCAACCTTGGTAAATATGATTTTCCCCGTGTCGCTAACGTGGACGTTGGTGACCACAACACGTACTGTGTTTCCAATCAGATCTGCTGCATCCTCAACTACGATCATGGTGCCATCGTCCAAGAACCCTACTCCTTGCTGACGAATTTTTCCTTCTTTTACAATCTTTATGGTAAGTTCATCTCCTACGTTAATGTTCGGGCGCAGAGCTAAGAACACTTCACTGAAATTAATCACATCTGTGTTATGTAAACGGGCAATCTTTGCTAAATTAGAGTCCAAGGTCACAATGGTAGCTTTCCTGTCACGCGCATATTGGATTAGTGCGTCATCAACGCCCTTTACCCCTCGGGGTGTATGATCCACCAGTGAAAGACGCTTACTGGACGCCTTTAGTTGTTCTAACACTTTCAATGCTCTTTGTCCTTTATCCCGCTTGACTGGGTCAGTGCTGTCAGCCAATTGCCTTATCTCATCAACAACAAAGGAAGGTACCACAACTCTACCTTTGAGTAAGTCCAAATTCATGATATCCAAAATACGTCCATCTACCAGTACAGATGTATCCAAAACAAATTCCGGCTGGTCGGTTGTTATTCCTTCTCTTCGTTCTCTAACTCTATAGATAAATATTGCACCCCATATGGCTAAAACATCAAATACCACCAAGATAGCAACACCCAATGCATGTTCGCCAGCATACATGAGGGGTATCAAAATAGGTACTCCAACAATGTTCGCTAAAATAATACCAACACCTATGTACTGAAATTGTTGAAAAGAGAAAGAGGCAGCTCGCTGAAAAGCCTGTTCGATCCATTTGTCAAATGTGGATAAGAAGCCGTACCCTACTGCAAGTGCTATCACAGCTAAAACGCCTAGCACAATATCTTGGTTTTCCTTTAGAAGCTGCAAGGGAATAAAACCAACTAAAACATAAAGCAAAATGAATACAATGAAAGAATAAAACAAACCTTTAATAAGACGCAAAAAACGCATCAAAATCACCTCACAATAGAATTAAAAAAGTTCTTTAATTAATTCTACAACAGTGGAAGCATTTGTTCTTTTCAACTGAGTTCCTCTGAGTAATCGGTCTAGTTGTGTCTCAGGGTGAGGAGACCTTATATCACCTGTTAGCAAAACTTCCCCGTATACTAATGTATTTCCGGAAATCGGTATTTCCTTCAAACTGGAATAAACCGCTGCTACTACTGCAGTATCTACACCATAGTCGTTTACAAAAAAATCCGTAGTGAGATCTACATAAATGTCATATTTGTACACCGGGATTTTAAGATATTTTTGCATAATTGCCGTTAGAAGCAACAACCGATTATTTGGGTACCTTGAGCTTAAACGTTTAGGTATTTGTCCATAGGAATCAGTTACCAGTGCGTGTACCTGAACGAACTCAAATCTAGTTCCTGTGTTTACAGCGCTGAGAACTTGCCCTGTTTGGTTCATATCTAATCCACTAACCTCTACTTTGGACGGAGTCAAGCCTGAACTTTGCATCTCGAGCAGAATCTGGTCTGTACTGGGCCCAAACCTGTTTTTAACTAATTTAAGTAAGCGCTTATCACTGGTTCTTTCGCCTTCCAAGTACAGCACCACATCTACCATATGTTCTACTGTGAGAGGGCCTGCTATCACGCCTTCCTTTGTAACGTGTGCGACAATAACTGCAATGCCGTTCGATTCTTTTGCCCATTTTACTAAATATCCAGCTATTTCTTTTACCATGGCAGGTGACCCTGGAGCACCTATGTCGCCAAAACGAATGGTCTGAAGGCTGTCCAAACAAACCAAGCCATAATTGCTTAAATCAACAGAGTCCAGGTCTGATTCCGACACCACATTTATGTTTCTCAAACCAATACGTTCAGCGCGTTCAAGAACTTGCTCCATTGTTTCCTCCGAACTAAGATAAAGAGCATCCGTATCTGCATTGCCGAGGATTTGCAGTGCCAGTGTTGATTTACCTATACCAGGTTCCCCACCTAACAGCAGCACTGAGCCGCTCTTGAGACCTCCTCCCAAAACAAGATTAAGCTCAGGTAAGAACGTTGGAGTTGTTATTTGAGGTCTCTTTGTGTAACCGGAATCTACTTTTCGCTCTTGTTCGGCTACCGGTTTCCTTACAATAAATGAACCAAATTGGCCGCACTGCGGGCACCTTCCCAGCTTAACTGAGGAAACGTACCCGCAGTTTGAACATTCGTACTGACTTTTTTCACTCAAACTCTACTAACTTCCTCATCTGGTACCTTATTTATTGTAATTTCGCCATCTACGAAATCTATAAACAACGTTCCGCCGATGTTTTCGTGTTTGAGCATGTACTCGGCCAAAGGATCTTTTACAAGCCTCTGAATAGCTCTTCTTAATGGTCTAGCACCGAACCTTGGTTCGTATCCTTCTGTGATTATTTGATCTAACATCCTGTCGGAGATTTTGACCGTAAGGTTTTGAGAACGAAGCTGTTTGTTCAGGTCGTCCATCATGATACCCACGATTTGTCTTAGATCCTCGTTTGTTAAATGATGGAATACTACTATTTCATCGATCCTGTTTAGGAACTCGGGCTTAAAGAACTTCTTCACGGCATCCATAACAAGGTTTTCCATGTTTTCAAATTTAACTTGATCTTTTAAGAATCCTATGGTTGTACCTGCACTTATATCCCTGCTACCCAGGTTCGACGTCATTATTATGATGGTGTTCCTAAAATCTACTACGCGACCTTGACCATCGGTTAGCCGGCCATCTTCGAATATCTGAAGCAATATGTCGAAGACATCTGGATGTGCTTTCTCAATCTCATCTAGAAGCACAATACTGTGCGGTTTCCTTCTAACCGCTTCAGTAAGTTGTCCTCCTTCTTCGTATCCCACATATCCTGGAGGAGCACCGACCAAACGGCTCACATTGAACTTTTCCATGTACTCTGACATGTCAATGCGTACTAGGGCGTCTTCTTCACCAAACATAAACTCCGCTAAAGCACGTGCGAGCTCTGTTTTTCCAACTCCTGTGGGACCAAGGAAAAGGAAAACACCGATGGGCCTTCGCTCATCTTGCAAGCCAGTTCTACTTCTTCTAATAGCTTTAGCTACGGCAGTAACGGCTTCATTTTGTCCAACAATCCTACGGTGCAGATAATCTTCGATCTCTAAAAGTTTTTTCTTATCATCCAGGCGCAGTTTTGCCACAGGTATGCCCGTCCAAGAAGATATGGTGTAAGCAACGTCATCGAAAGACACCATAGGCTGATTCTCATCCATGCTCCGTTCATAAAGCCAAATTTCTTCCATCCTTGAGTACTCATCCTTGAGAGCTTTTTCCTTATCTCGTAATGCAGCTGCTTCTTCAAACTGCTGAGAATCAATAGCCAATTGCTTCTGCAATCTAACATTTTCAATTTCGTCAAGTAGCGCCCTAAGATTGCTAGGCAAGACCTCGTTTGCAAGCCTTACTTTGGCACAGGTTTCGTCCAACGCATCTATGGCTTTATCTGGCAAGAATCTTTGCTTCACATATTTTTTCGTCAATATGGCAGCTGCTTCTATGGCGTCATCTGCTATCTTTACGTTGTGGAACTTTTCATAAATGGGGCGCAGGCCCATAAGAATCTCCTTGGTTTCTTCCAGAGAAGATTCTTCTACTTGAACTGGTTGGAATCTACGTTCAAAAGCAGGATCCCTTTCAATGTACTTTCTGTAGTCATCATAGGTTGTTGCACCAATAACTTTTATCTCACCACGCGCCAAAGATGGTTTCAATATGGATGCAGCATCTATGGCACCTTCAGCAGCTCCAGCACCAATGACGGTATGGATTTCGTCAATAAATAAAATCACTTGACCATTGGTACGCTTTACTTCATCAAGAATTTTCTTCATGCGCTCTTCAAATTCGCCTCTGTACTTAGTTCCAGCAACTATGGAAGAAATGTCAAGCTGTACAATACGCTTCTTCTTTAACGAATAAGGTACCTTACCAGAAGCAATTCTTTCAGCCAACCCTTCAACTATGGCCGTTTTACCTACGCCAGGCTCCCCAAGCAATATCGGATTATTCTTGATTCTGCGGCTCAATATCTCGATGATCCTATTGAGTTTGGTTTCACGACCTATGACAGGATCTAATTTTCCTTTTTCAGCCAAAGAAACAAGATCCTTGGAGAACTTGTCCAAAACAGGTGTTTTTGTTTTTCCCTTTTCCTCTGGTTCTTGCTCGCCCATTTCTATGACCTTTTTCCTTACGTCGTCATAAAAAACACCGTTCTCATTAAGTATGGAGCTAACTCTGGATGGTTCCTTGAGTATGGCCAGCAACAAATGTTCTGTACCTACATAAGAGTGAGCAAGCTTGCGTGCTTCTTCACTAGCAATATCCAAAAGTCTTCTAGCTTCACTAGATAGTTCGGGATACTGCAAACTTGAAGCCATGGGCATTGGAATATCTTCAATAGAACTCCTTATATTATCGGCATCCGCACCTAAAGAATCGATTATTGAATACGCCCTTGTATCTTCATTGAGCATAGCTAGGACCAAGTGCTCTCTGCCAACAAAACTACTGTTAAGACGCCGCGCTTCTTCTTGGGCATCCTTAAGTGCTTTTCTTGCTTCTTCAGAAAATCTGATAAACAAACTTTACCCTCCTTTTACAAACCTTTCTCATTTATATAGCGAAACGCGCTTTCAGCTGCTATTGCACCGTCAGCTGCAGCAGTCACTATTTGACCAAGTGCTCCTTGCCTTACATCACCAGCTGCGAATATTCCTTCTTCCGACGTCTTCATATTCTCGCTAACTTTTATATACCCATTTTCATCCATGTTTACTAATCCTTTTGCCAAATCAGTCTTTGGTACGTGACCCACTTGAATGAAGACCCCATCGACAGGCAAAAGGGACTCCTCCTTGGTAACCACATCCTCTAGCAGCAAGCTATCGATTTTGCTTTGTCCATTGATTCTCTTTACTACTTTGTTGAGGAGTGGTTCCACTTTCGGGTGTGAAAGAACTCTATCTACTAGTACCTTTTCCGCCCTAAAACCAGAACGTCTATGTACCACATAAACCTTAGAAGCTATATTAGCCATGTATTCAGCACTGGCAAAAGCAGAACTTCCTCCTCCTACTACAGCTACCACTTTGTTTCGGAAAAATGCACCGTCACAGGTAGCGCAGAACGATACACCTCTTCCCAACAGCTCAAGCTCGCCAGGAACTCCTAGTTTTCTGTAATCGATACCCATGGCTAATATAATAGCCTTTGCCGAGTATGTGTCGTACCCGTGCAGCGCAAAATACTGTTCTCTTTTTTCAATCTTTTCAACCTTTTCCTCCAGTAGTTCCGCTCCAGCATCTAGAGCATGTTGCCTAAACCGGTCGGCGAGCTCAGCACCTGATATACCTTCAGGGAAGCCGGGGTAGTTTTCAATAATGGCAGCATTATTCACTGTGCCACCGAAAATATCCGCAGACGCAACGGCAACACGCAAACCGTTTCTGGCACAGTAAATAGCAGCAGTTAATCCTGCAGGTCCACCACCTACTATGAAAACATCGAAAAGCCTTGATTCATTCATGTCTAAGCTTACACCTCTTATCTTCACAATATGTACTCTCTAATCCGGCAAGCACCAATCGTGCGGCAAAGCCTCTATGTGAGACAAGATACCACGCTATTAAGGCATGTATGCATTTGAATGTTAAAGGAGATCTGCTACCTCCAATATATAACTCTCTATTAAGACCTTGCCGTTTCAAATACTCAGAATACAAACTCTCGCTTTCCAGCTCCTCAGCTGAAGCCACTCTGTCCTGACGAACTTCCTTAATGATGTTTGTCTTCACTGGACCACTTTCTATTCTTGAAATCTCTTCTTTTAGGTAAGGGCAAGTGAGCCAAAACAACGTAGGAAAAGGTGTGCCGTCTTCAAGACACGGTTCAGTTTCAATTACCATCGGAAATCCGTAAGGACAAAAAACTCTTGGCCACCAATTGCCTCTAGGAGGCCTGTCCAGCTGAAATTCAACGATTGAATCTAATGACCGTTGCGCCATCAACGTTTCTCTTTAGAATGTCTACAATGATTTTCTCATTGTAATAGTCGCTTCCAACAAAACGGACTTCGTTTTGAAGCACCTCTTTCTGATCTTGGAGTACATTTAGTGTGGCTTCCAGCTGTTTTAGCTGGCTTTGCACTGACACATCTACGAACAACAATAACACCATTAGCACGCACAATGTGACGGCAGTCACACTGAGCACTTTTATGACGTGTCTTAGTTTTTTGTCCTTCTCACAAAACGTAGTGTCCATTGTAAATCTTTCCTGTTTCTAAATCCACAGTTATAACTGCTCCGTCGTTGGGCTCCTGTATCCAGACAACCTTACCAAACCGGTCACCCTCCTTATCACCTCTACCAAAGAACTGTTTTTCGCTTTTTCCTGACTCATAGTACGCAATACCGTTGAGTCTTTTTAAATAGTGCCCCACCATATACCCTTTACTTGGCTTAAGGATTTCCGCATTTCCGATGACAGTAGGTATTCTATATATTTTAACAGAGTTTGTGCTTCCAGCCACGCCAGTCAAGTCCCCAAAAATATACAGCAGCAGATCTCCCTTGTTTGCAATTCTATGTTCCAAAGACCATTTTACACTAGTCTTTAGAACTTCTTCTGCTGATGCTGAAGCTTCTGTTTTTATGGGTATTACTGCCCTACTGAGACATAATTGACGTTGCAAGCGATCGTTGTGAGTGACAGCAAGTATAGGGACCACAGAACGAAAAGCAGAAGTAATCCGCGCAGAGGATCCAGTCTCAGTAGCAACCACTAAAAGTTCTGCTCCACTACGTTCAGCAATCCGTACTGCGCTTTCCACAAGTGCTTCTCTCACGGATTTTGGCGTTAGAGTATTAGGCGTTTTAAACGGGTATATCTCAGCAGTTTCGATTATACGTTTCATGGTTTCAATAGCTAGAATGGGATACTTCCCGAAAGCTGTTTCACCAGATAGCATTACTGCATCGCTTCCATCCA
>DMVM01000090.1:3019-8267 GCA_003476705.1 Coprothermobacter sp. | reverse complement strand
TTTAACGGTGAAAAAATACCAATTTACGCTGGTGATTACGTGCTTACAGAGTACGGAACAGGCGCTATTATGGCAGTGCCAGCTCATGATGAACGCGACTACGCTTTTGCAGTTAAATACAACATTCCCATAAGACCGGTGGTGGTTCCCAAAGACGGCGAGGAAGTAAAGAGTGGCGAGGTCTTCACCGCATATGGTGTGCTGGTAAATAGTGGCCCCTACACAGGAAAAAGCTCCGAGGAAGCCCAGAAGCTCATGGCTGAGTACTTAGAAGAGCACAATCTGGGGCAAAAATCTGTAACGTACAGACTCAGAGACTGGCTAGTAAGCCGCCAAAGGTACTGGGGTGCTCCAATTCCGGTAGTTTATTGTGAACACTGCGGAACAGTACCCGTTCCTGAGGATGAGCTTCCAGTGATCTTACCCAGAGAAGTGGATTACCTACCTGGCGATTTGGTATCTCCCTTGGCTACTGATGAAGCGTTTGTGCGGACCACTTGTCCGAAGTGCGGCGGACCAGCTCGGCGGGAAACTGATACCATGGACACATTTGTGGACAGCTCGTGGTATTACCTGAGGTACATAGACCCCCATAACGAACAAGCGCCATTTGGCAAGGAACTGGCAGAGTTTTGGATGCCTGTGGACATATACATTGGCGGTGTGGAGCATGCCGTACTGCACTTGCTTTACAGCCGTTTTATTACCAAAGCGTTAAAAGACATGGGATACGTGGCGGTGAGTGAGCCCTTTAGCAAACTCTTTACGCAAGGCATGGTAACTTTGGGCGGTTCAGCCATGTCGAAATCAAAGGGCAACATTGTGGATCCAGACGATATCCTGAGGGATTATGGTGCTGACGCAGCTAGGATGTATACACTGTTTGTGGCGCCACCTGAAAAGGATTTTGAATGGAGCCAGCAAGGACTGGAAGGTATTGTAAGGTTCATAAGACGCATTTGGAACTTCTACTGGAAGCATGCTGAAGAGGTAAAAGAAGTTGTGGCAGCTTCCATGGGTAAGCTTTCCGAGGAAATGAGTGAGTACGATGAAAAAGCGCTCAGGGCAGTGAACCGTCTGATCTACAGAGTTACTGAGGATATTGAGGATAACTATCGATTCAACACTGCCATTGCAGGCATGATGGAGTTCCTCAATGAAGTAACGGATTACGACGAAAAGGTTGGTAGCGGGGTTGTGAAGACGCTGCTCGAGACCTTCGCCAAGGTACTAGCGCCCTTTGTGCCGTTCTTGGCGGAAGAACTTTGGGCAATGCTGGGTAACGCGCCTTCGGTTCACGAACAATCTTGGCCCCAGTGGGATGAAAGCATGCTTCAGGAAAACACTGTGGAAGTTGCAGTTCAAATAAACGGAAAATTTAGGGGCACGGTGGTTGTTCGCAACGGCGCCAGCGAAGAGGAAGTAAGGGAAGCAGTTATGAGTAGTGGCAACTTCTCCAAGTACTTGTCCAAGGAAGGCGGTTACAAGAAGTGTTTCTACGTTCCGAACAAAATAATAAATTTCATAATTTAGGAGACGGATGGAAGAAGGCTGCCACATGGTTGGCAGCCTTCTTTTTAGTTGGGGCAATTTGCTTTGAGATGGGATACCGCTTTGGCGCCTCCAGTTTGCTTAGTTCAAAAGATGCTCAAGCTAGTAGTTCACCATCTGTGGAGACCTCTTCAGCGGCTGCTGATAGTGCTTCTACCGCTCTAGAGCCTGAGCTGGTCAGTGTTTACATTACTGGTGCTGTGCATCGTCCAGGGGTTTACACTGCTAAGCCAACCCAACGTATAGGGGACGTTATAGACATGGCTGGTCCAAAAGATGATGCAGATCTTACAAGGCTGAACTTGGCTAGTCATGTTGCCGATGAGATGATGATTTATGTACCCAAGGTGGGGCAGGAAAGTGTAGATGCGAGCCAAGGCATACCCTCAAACACGGCTCAAAATGCTGGGGGAGTAGTCATCGGCAGCAGCGAATTTGCGGGAAACTCTAAAAATTCTCTTATCAACATAAACACGGCTGACGAGAAACAATTGGATGCGCTTCCAGGCATTGGACCTACGTTGGCAGCTCGCATTGTTGAATACAGGCAAGCCAATGGGCCATTTAAGACCATCGAAGAAGTCAAGAATGTTTCTGGAATCGGCGAGAAACGGTTTGCCGACATAAAGGACTTAATTACGGTTCGTTAATAAGGATGGTTCTTACCGCCATTGCAGTGATTTTTGCCTTGTGGTTTTACCCATGGGGAGCAGTTATGTTCGTTCCGTTATTTGTCTTCTTGAAGAAGAAACGCTGGATAGCCATTGTTGGTCTTGTCGTGGTACTGCTTGGATACACAAGCATTTACAGATCCATAAGCATGGATGGGCAGGTTTTCAAAGGTACTGTGGTGGTGGACTCGGATGGCAAAGGGTACTACGGGGGTTTTGTGCCCGTTTGTTCAAGCGATGTTGGTGTTCTTAGCGGTACTTTCCAAATGAATTGGCACAAGTACCACTGCGCTGTTCCTGTGAAGGTGAATAACTTGGAAACGCCTTTGTTTCGTGTCAGATCAGCAATGGAGAACAGGTTGGGTAATCTAGAATCGGGTTCATTACTAAATGCACTAGTTTTGGGTAATCCTCTACCTTTAAGAATTCAAGAACAAGCTATAAAGACAGGCATTTTACATGTTTTTGCCATATCAGGCCTGCAAACAACACTGCTCATGGGTTACGTTTATAGGTGGAGTAAGAACAAGGTTGCAACAATGCTACTCGGCCTCGTTCTGATCATCTTTTACGGTTTTTCCGCATCAGTGCTGCGTAGTGTACTCATGTACGGGATAATGCTGTCCATACCAAAGGGCAGAAAACTTGGATTAGGAGGAGTTGCCGCCGCGGGTTTAGCAGCATCTTGCTTAGACCCGCTATTTTTTACCCGCACGGCATCTTTATTGTCTTTACTTGGCGCAGCTGCCGTGGTTTACTGGGGCGATTCCAAATGGTCGAGCGTGAAAATCAGCTTTACGTTACTTCCGGCGAGCCTGCTTTTCTTTCATTCTGTTTCACTGCTGAGCGCTTTCTTTACTGTGTTATTTGTACCAGTGTTCACATTGTTGTATGCACTTGGGATTTTGTATGTGATTATGCCATTAAAACTACTAAGTTACGTGGTTGACATGGTGGGCATGGCTATTCTGTCGCTACATGAAATGGTGGAACTGTGGCCTGCGTGGGTGGTGCTTAATTTTAGTTCTCGAGAGGTCTTTGTCATTCTTCTTGGTGTTTCCTTAACAGTATTACTTAGACGTTGGTGGTTACCGGTGCTCATGTGCATAGCACTACTGCTACTCCCTGCTCAAAGCCGCGTCATCTTCCTGGATGTTGGCCAGGGATCAGCAACCTTGGTACAAAAAGGTTCTTACGGGCTACTTATAGATACCTCTGACAGGGCTGTAGTTTTGCGTGATGTGAGGTGGTATGGGATAAGGCACCTGGGACTCATAATCAGCCATGACGACAAAGACCACAATGGTATGCAGGAACAAGTTATGCTTTCTTTTCACCCCAAGTTGATGGATCCATACAAGGGTGATGTGATTAGCTTCGGGCCCATAAGAGTTGAAACTGTATGGCCACCACCTGGAATGGGGGGCACAGATAACGAACTGAGTAAAGTGATTTACTTGCCAGAGTTTAATGGACTCATAACAGGAGATGTGCCGGCAGCTTACTTGCCTAATGGGTATTATAGTTTTTTTACTGTGCCTCATCATGGAGCCAAACTTACAGAGCTGAGTTTGACTTCTTCGGTGGCGGTAATTTCTGTGGGTAAGAATTCTTATGGCCACCCCAATAAGGACACACTGAAAGTGCTTGAAAGTAAAGGCATGAAGGTGTACCGAACAGACTACTGTGGAGACATAATCTATGAACAGGGCAGGGTTTCTTGCCTGTCCAACTAATGAGTGCGGCTGCTCAGTCTGTGCCGGGTATTTTCGGCTTGGAAGTCTGGTTTTCGCTGTAGTGATGCTGTTTTTTGAGCATTTTAGTGTATAATTTAAATATGAAAATGAGCGTGAATGTGAAAAAGGTTCTCATTGCAATCGGTTTCTTACTTATATTTTTGGTGTCTTTTGTAGGTGGAGTTTTTGCTCAGAAGGTGATCATGCCTCAAGGAGAAGGTGTTGATTTAGCTGATCTTGTTTCAAGTGCCGCTGAACGATTTTCCAGCTTAACTGGTTCAAAAGGAGACCAAGTTTGGCTGATAGCTGGTTTGGATACGGTGGGAGAAATGAAGGGTGCAGGTTCCGAGGGACACAATGACACGCTGATTTTGGCGTTTGTCCATGGGAGTACTATTAACCTGCTTTACATACCTAGAGACTCCTTGGTTGATATACCAGGGAAAGGTGTGACAAAAGTAGGGCATACCTTTCTTTATGGTGGTGTGAGAAAACTTGCTGAAACCATTAAGCAAAACTTTGGCGTGGCGGTAGATCATTACGTGGTAGTTAATTTCAGTACGGTGATTGAAATGGTTGACCTTATGGGAGGTCTTAAGGTTGATGTGCCTCAAAGGTATTGCTATCAGGGTGTAGGGGTACCTAAATACACGTGCATTGACAAGGGTACTCAGACACTTAATGGTACAGAATTCTTGGTTTATTGGCGAATCAGGGATTATGGGAGGACACGTGTCTCAGATTTAACAAGAATACAAAGGCAGATCGATTTACTCTTAGAAACCGATTTGAAAGACCAAGTAATATCAAAGCTTTCTCCTAGTTTTGTATCAAGTGCAGTGGATGTGTGGAGCAAGTACGTGCTTTCTGATGTTAGTCTGATGGAGATCGCTAGTTTAGCAAACAAATGGAAAGATGCCCACATCGAAGCCGATGTGCTAAGCGGAGATTCTTTCATTAGTCGTGTGTTTGACCTGGGAGTTCCTGTTTCGGTGTATCAGTGGGATGCGGAGTGGCTTAAGAGCTGGTACGTAGAGAAATTCGGTCCTATGGGGCAAACGTTAGCTAACGGAGTCAATCCGCCTAAGCTGAGTACAAACCGGTCCACCGATTCCAGCTCAAGCAAGGAAACGTTGGGTAACAACAGTAGTAGCAGCAGCAGCGAAGGCAAAACATCCACGGCCAGTAATAGCGGAAGTAATGGCACTGGCTCTGCAGGTGGGGCGCCACAGCCGACGCCTACATCAACGTCAACATCAGTGATTACAACAACGACAACGACAAGTACGA
>DMVM01000090.1:300-2986 GCA_003476705.1 Coprothermobacter sp. | reverse complement strand
AACAATACTACTGTGGCAACAGGAGCTGTGAACGACGAAATTCCAGGTCCTGTGATTACGCCAACTACGGCAACCCCTCCGGAGGAAAACTATGACGATTCCTGGGATGGAAGCGATTATGACTCAAAGAATAATGAGACGGAAACATTTACGGTGACCAACGTATACACTGAAACACCAACTGAGGGTGGACACTAGCATGATTTTCTTGCATCTGTGAGGTAAGGTGTTTTTGGTGGCGTCAAAGTCTTCCATGAAAAGAGCTTTTGACCTACTGGACGGGAACGAGAAGCTTTTTTGGTTTTTGGAAGTTTCAAGAAAATGGGATACACTGGATACTTGGCTTAAGGATTTAGTGTTTCCTTCTGCCTTGCAAGGAGCAGTGGTTGTTATGGATTACTACAGTCCTGTGGGCAGAATGAAGCTGCTTTACAACAAGGATGATGTACTAACAGAACTGAAAAGGTTCTTGCCTTTTGCAGAGGATGTAAAGGTTGGAAAGGCAAGGAAAAGGGAGAGTTTTTCACACCTAAGTGAGAAGCTTTCACGTAATAGGAAAGTAGAGAAACAGATCTTAGAGCTATCTGATGTGGACGCAGACGGCGTGTGCACGGATGGCATTAAAGATAAAGAGTTAGCCGAATTATTTGGTAAGTTTGTAAAGATTAGGAGGGCATGGCAGGAATGGAAAAAAGCTTAAAAACGCAAAACTACGGTGCTGAACAGATCAAAGTTTTAGGCGATCTTGAGGGCGTTAGAAAACGCCCTGCCATGTACATAGGAAGTACGGACAAGAATGGTTTGCACCATCTCATTTGGGAGATCGTAGACAATGCCATCGACGAAGCCATGGCGGGCTTCTGCGATCACATAAAAGTGGTGCTTTACAAAGATGGTTCAGTGTTAGTTGAAGACAACGGCCGTGGTATACCGGTGGAGATTCATCCTCAGGAAGGCCGTCCTACTGTAGAGGTGGTTTTAACAAAGTTGCACGCTGGTGGTAAATTCGGCGGTCAGGCTTACAAAGCTAGCGGTGGTTTGCATGGCGTGGGTTTGTCCGTGGTAAATGCTCTTAGTGAATGGCTTGAAATAACTGTAAAAAGAGATGGAACGATATATTGGCAACGTTATGAGTTTGGTAAACCTGTAACAGAGGTTAAAGAAATTGGTCAGTACGATGATACTGAAAGCTCAGCTACCATAGTGCAGTTCAAGCCTGACAAATCCATATTTGCTGATACGCGTTTTGACTACGATGTTATAAGGCAGCGTTTAAGAGAGCTTGCTTTCTTGAACAGTGAGGTTACCATTGAGTTGCAAAAAGAAGGCAGTGAGCCGGAATTTTTCCACTTTGAATCAGGTTTAGCAGGTTTACTCGAAGAGGTTGCTAACAGTTCAGAAAAAATCATTGATGTGCTTCGCTTTTCAGGTGCACAGCAAGATGTTCAAGTTGAGGTTGCTTTTACTTACGTGGATGATTTTGATGAGAACATTGTGTCTTTTGTGAACTCTGTTAGAACGGTAGATGGCGGAACTCACGTTCAGGGCTTAAGGTCGGCAATATCTAAAACGCTGTCTGAAGTGGGTAGGAGGAAAGGGCTGCTCAAGGATAACAATGTCTCCAGTGACGACTTTCGTCAGGGATTAAGAGCAGTGGTGGCAGTTAGGGTACCAGAGCCTGAGTTTGAAGGTCAAACCAAAGGTAAACTGGGCTCTAAATATGTAAGGAACATTGTAGAGGATGTAGTATCCAAGGCTTTTGAAAGTTATTTGGAGACGCAAAACGATGTTACAAAGACGTTGATTCAGAGGGCTTTAGCTTCTGCTGAAATGCGTGAAACCTTCAGACGTACCAGAGAAATGATGAAGAACAGACTCAGAGTGGAATCTACGGTACTGCCAGGAAAGTTGTCAGATTGTTCCAGTCGCGATGTGGAAAAACGTGAACTTCTCATCGTAGAGGGAGAAAGTGCAGGCGGATCAGCGAAGCAAGGCCGTGATAGGACTATTCAAGCAGTACTACCGCTCAGAGGAAAAATACTGAACGTTGAGAAAGCCAACTGGAAGCGTGTTTTGGATAACGAAGAGATTCAGGCGCTTATAGCTGCTATTGGCACTGGTGTGGGTGAGCATTTTAACTTTGCCAAACTACGTTACGGAAGAACCATTATCATGACTGATGCTGATGTGGACGGTGCTCACATTAGAACGTTGCTTCTCACGTTCTTCTTTAGAATGATGCGTCCTTTGGTGGAAGAGGGACACATTTACATTGCGCAGCCGCCTCTGTACAAGATTGAAAGGAAGAAGAGCAAGGAGATTATCTACCTGTATTCTGATGAAGACTTGCAGGCTTTCTTAAGAGAGCATGAGGGCGAGAATTTTGAGATACAGCGTTACAAGGGGTTAGGTGAAATGAACGCTGAGCAGTTGTGGGAAACCACTCTTAACCCCGAAACGCGTAATTTGTACATGGTGACTGTGGAAGACGCTGAAAAAGCAGACGAGCTGTTTTCGGTGCTAATGGGAGAAAAGGTCCAACCCAGAAAAGAGTTCATATTTGCTAATGCGAACTTAGTTAAGAACTTGGATGTGTGAGGTGTTATTGAGTTATGGCAGGTATTCATGAAAGGGAAATCACTGAAGAACTAAAACAGTCTTATATTGATTACGCCATGAGCGTCAT
>DMVM01000090.1:0-272 GCA_003476705.1 Coprothermobacter sp. | reverse complement strand
GGAAGTACTTACAATAATCCATACAAAAAATCTGCTCGTATAGTGGGTGACGTGCTCGGTAAGTACCATCCACATGGTGACGCTTCTGTTTACGACGCACTGGTGCGCATGGCACAGGACTTTGTTATGCGCTATCCGCTGGTGGACGGTCATGGAAACTTTGGATCCATGGACGGAGATCCGCCGGCAGCTATGCGTTACACTGAGGTAAGGTTGACACGGCTTTCTGAGTACCTTGTACAGGATTTAGATAAGGACACGGTAAACTGGGT
>DMVM01000092.1:28801-35597 GCA_003476705.1 Coprothermobacter sp. | reverse complement strand
CCTGCTTCAGTCATAATGTTTGGTGAGTGTACCAGCACAAAACTTGTACCCTTTACTACGGGTTTCATCGCACAAACTCCCTTCCTTGCAGTGTTTTTTCTTTAGAAGTGCTCAAACAAATAAGCTTTTTCCATTTTTCTTCGTGTGCAGCTACTGTTCATGCCTACGAAATTATCGCATGCACACATTGATAAGGGGCGGTTCTCCCACAGGTGAGCCGCCCCTTTAATCTTCTTACTGCCACTCAAAAACCGTCTGGGTATCAATATCTGTCTGCAACGCTTCTAAAGCCTTTTCAAGAATCTTTCTTCTTAAGGCTTTTTCGTCTTCTTTAGACAGCTCTGGATTCCCCAGTGGGTGAGGAATGGCCACCGCAGGCACTATTCTGTTAGCTCCTACGGTCTTGGAAATTGGCACAATGGTACAAATATGAACCGTGGGCAACCCTGCCCTCTCTAACTCTTTTACCATCGTTGCACCGCAACGAGTACAAGTCCCTCAGGTTGAGGTGAGTATGACAGCCTGCACTCCTGCATCTTTGAGTTCCTTTGCAATGGCCTGACCATATTGCTGAGCCTTGGCAACCGGGGTACCGTTGCCTACCGTGGCGTAGTAGTACCTGTGAAGTTTGCCAATTTTCCCTTCCTTTTCCAACTCCCTCATCACATCCACAGGCAATACCCTATTGGGATTTTCGTTGGCGTATACAGGGTCGTATCCCCCGTGAGCTGTCTGGTGGGTTTCCGAGCTAAGTGCCACAATGCCTTCCAAGTCATACTTCCCAAACTTACTTGCACTGGAAGACTCAATGTGGTCAGGATTACCTTTAGGCACAATACCACCAGAAGTTACTAAAGCCACCAGTGCTTTACTTAAGTCCTTCACAGCAGGAGCTGGTGGTACACGATCGAACTCCGGCATAGGCAGTTCCGTTGAGTAAGGCTCTCCCTTGAGCTTCTTAACAAGCATGTCCACTGCACGCTTGGAAGCACGTTCCTGAGCAAAATAGTTCTTCCTAATGCCCCTGGGAATGTAGCCCTCTTCCTCGGGAGTCCCAATTTCCTCTTTGTTAACCATTTTCAGAGCCAGCTTTACCATCTTTGTTATGGCATCTTTCATCTGCGCAGCTGAATCACCGGTCTTTATTACGTAAACGTCTTTCTTGCATAAATCCACACCGGGGTTCTCCGGATACATCCCGGTCACCACGGGAATGCCAAACTTTTCCTGCACGGCTTTGCACACTGTGGCACATGCGATTCCGTAGCGTCCAGCAAAAAATGCAGGACCAGCTACAAATAGGTCTGGCTGGTACTGTTCCACCATACGAAGAATTTCTGCTAGGGCTTCGTCCACGTGCTCGTTGAAATAAGAGTCTCCGCATATGATGGTAGCAACTACCTTTCCCTGATCGCCCAGTGCTTGCTGCAAAGCCAATCCTGGGCCAACTGGCCCCTCTTTAACCAGAGGTGGAGTGTCTGCCTTGTCTTCGCCACCTATTTGCCCAAAGAACTGGTTTATGTAATGTACTACCTTTAACATTCCATCACCTCCTCATGGACAGCACAGCATCTGAAATAGTTTCTCCACGTTCACAACGTGTTTTCATTAGAATTTGCTGTACTGCTCCCTTATGGACTTAACCGCATTGGTTATGGCGTCCACATCCAAAACCATTTCCACGATACCTACTTGCTCCTCATAAACTTGTGGATCTACTTCCTGCTTGATCTCCGGTTCAATAATGTGGTAAACGGGGAGTCCCAAAGCAACACCAGCTAGCGGACCAGCAAAGCTGGGGTCACCGTTAGTAACGGTTTCAGCAAAAATGGATGCTCCATCTGGGTCACTGTTGCCCAAGATCACGACAACATTTTCAGGTCCGTACTTCTCGGCTATTTCTTTTATACGACCTTGAACCTCAAGGTCCATTGCGCCTGCAGCTGTTCAAACAGAGCATTCTGTAGTAGAAAATACTACTTCTGCTCCTGCTGTTTTAATGCACTCTTCAATGGCGGGGCCCGGAACGCCGTCCCTTTCGCCTACAATGATGACTTTCTTTCCTTCTAACATGGGCTTACTCCCTCCTTATTTGTGATCTAGTACCCTTTTGCTGCCAATGTGCCAAACCCTACTTCTGAAGTAGAGGCTGTTATGGCTTGAAGCTCCACTGTTATGCTGCCGTCAGGAGCCAGAGCTCCTTCGAAACCGCCCGCTATGACATTGGCAGCCTTAGGATCGCCTATGACTTTCTTCATAGGTGGCAAATGAACAATTTCATTTGCGTTACCCACGGATACCACTGCATCAGCGGTTTTGTCCACATCAGCCAACGACTGCGACTGCCCATCTCGGCCAGCGTATTCGTCGGTGATAAGCACCGTCTTTATCCCTTTTTCGGAAATCTTCTTGCAGTTCATGATGAGGTCCGTATCAGGATTTCCAAAACCTTCCTCATTAATGATTACTGCATCCAAGCCCAAGTACTCCACTAGTTTTGCTGTGTAGTCAGAAGAACGCTCTTTATCTGCCAAGGTGACGTTTTCGTTAGTAATGATGACGCCAACAAAGTTGTAGTCCTTACCATGACGCTCATACAAATCTTCAATGACGGGATTATTTTGGTGCACATACGTTGGGTTCTTGTCACAAGCAGAAACACAGTTACCACTAACAATGGCACCATCCATGGGCTCTGTGGGATACATGAATGTGGGAAGAATCTTTTTTGCATCCACACCATACACGTAAGTGTCATGGAGCAAGCCTTGGCTCTGCAGTTGATACACGTATCCCACTCTGGGCAGACCAGGGTACTTCTTTACACTTTCAAACAAAGGTAGTGTCTCATAAACCTTAACTTCGTCAGGTTCCACATTTCTCCCGGCTTCTCCGATCAGAGCTGCAGCTCTAAGACCTGCCAGCCTCACTACTTCTTCGTGTTCATGCTTTGGTAACCCCTCCACAGGCTCGCAGACTATAACAATGTTCAACGTCTTGGAGAAAGGAGTGTATTTGGCTCCTTCTCCCGACATATCGATGATGCCTTCCTGGAAGCCCACAATGGTTCCAGTAGTAACCACGGCAGTATTCTTTAACACGTGGGTACGTCCACTACCGACAGTGCTCACCTTACTAATGAACCCCGGAAACACACCACCCGGTCCACTGACTTTGACACGAGGTTCAATTACGTCTTTTACCGGGATGATTCTGACCTCCTCACCAGGTTTAGCCAAATCGATGTCCACCTTGGCCAAGCGAGGATCCTGCATGAGGGCTTCAATAATGGCTTCCTTGTTAACATGGAGCACACCATCGACCACTTTGGTTTCGTTGGAAAAAATCACATCTTTGATGAAGATGTTACCGAGTTCCAGTTTCACGCTGTCACCCCCTCCTTTGCTTACAAGTACTTGCTCATCATTTCCTCGATCTTATCAACGGTTACATCCTGTGTAATCTCGTCCACCTTTTCGCCGTTTTTGTACAGCTGGAATGTGGGCAAGCTCATCACCTTTAAACTCCAGCAGAAGCGCCTGTCTTTAGCAGCATCGACCTTTGCAAACTTCACTTTATCTGCGTATTTCTTTTCCAGTTCCTCTACGTCAGGCATAAGAGCCATGCACTTCTCGCACTTCTCACTCCAAAAGTCCACCAACACCAATTTGTCGGTTTCGTTTTTTACCTCCTGTTCGAAGTTTTGAGCTGTTACCTCAACCATGTTTGTCACCTCCTTAGTCAGAGAAGTTCTCGTCCACGTATCTTTCTGCTGCCACTGCGGCTTGTGCACCATCAGCAGCAGCTGTTACCACCTGCCTGAGCCATTTAACCCTACAATCACCAGCAGCAAAAACGCCTGGCACATTGGTACGCATGTACTCATCAGTCTTTATGTAACCCTTTTCATCCATGTCCACTAAGCCCTTGAAAAGCTCCGTGTCAGGCTTCATACCAGCAAACACAAACACACCCTGAACCTGTAGCTCCGTTCTTTCGTCGGTCTGCGTATCTTTAAGCACAACCTTTTCTACGAGATCTTCTCCCTCAATACTTTCCACAGCTGTGTGGGTGAGAATTTTTACCTTAGCATTATTCGCAGCACGTTCTTGAAGTATTTTTGAAGCCCTGAGTTCGGGGAGCATCTCCACAATGGTTACGCTGTTGCAATACTTTGTCAGATACAAACCCTCCTGCAACCCAGAGTCTCCTCCACCGATGACTACAACATCCAAATCGGTGAAGAAATCAGCATCGCAAGTGGCGCAGTAGGAAACACCTTTGCCAGTAAACTTCTCTTCGCCAGGAATTCCCAGCCTGATGTGGGAAGCTCCTGGAGCCAAAATGACTGTTTTCCCTTCATACGTACCTTTGTTAGTAACCACTTTTTTCACTTTCCCGCTCAGATCCACAGACTTCACTTCTTCGTGTTTTATGACAGCGCCAAAATACTCAGCCTGCTCACGCATTCTAGCGGTAATCTTGGGCCCTGTGGGATCCTCTACGGAACCTGGATAGTTTTCCAAGCCCCAGGTAAGTGCAGCTTGACCCCCCACTTGTTTTTTTTCAAAGACTATGGTGCTAAGCCTTGCTCTTCCAGCGTAGATAGCAGCCGACAAGCCTGCCGGTCCCGCACCAATGATTAAGCAATCGTACAAATCGGGCATTTTGTCACCTCGCAGATGAGATTTATTGTTATTTTCGTCGCGATTCACTTAAAATTATTTTATCATTTTTTCACGCTGAACGTATGCAATGCGAACACACTTTGTTTAGGAGCCAACGCATATATGCAATTTAAAAAGGGCTGACACTTTTACATTGCCGTCAGCCCTTTCCTTTCTAATATGTAACTACCGGCCGCGTTTACGCAGTGTCGTAGTTTTACTAAGCAGCTACTTGTACAGGTCTCGCACTGGGTTTAAGCGTCACTAGGAGCAGTGCTGACACAACTGTACCAGCCAATATGGAAACGATGTACATGGGCAGATTGGTAATAACCCCGGGTATGAAGAACACAAACACCCCTCCGTGAGGTGCCATAAGCTGGCAACCAAAAGCCATGGACAGAGCGCCTGTAACAGCAGACCCTACCATTATGGAAGGGATGACCCTCAAAGGATCCGCAGCGGCAAATGGAATAGCGCCTTCGGTTATGAAACTAGCCCCCAATATCCAAGCCACCTTACCTGCTTCTACTTCTTCGCGCGTGAACTTGTTCTTAGCCAAAACAGTTGCCAGTGCCAACGCCAGAGGTGGCGTCATACCGGCAGCCATCACAGCAGCCATGGGTGAATAGATCTGAGACCCCAGCAGCCCCACGGCAAAGGTGTAAGCTGCCTTATTCACGGGACCTCCCATATCCAAAGCCATCATTAACCCAAGAATTAAGCCCAAGATCACGGCATTGGCTTCACTCATGCCAGTGAGCCAACTGGTTAGTGCGTTCATGAGGCTGGCAACTGGTGTTCCAATGACGTAAATCATGAGCAAGCCTACCGCGGCAGTGGACAGTAATGGGAGTACCAGCACTGGCATCAATCCTTGCAGTGACTTGGGAAGTTTTATTACACTCTTTAGCCACTGGGTTATGTAACCTGCCAAAAAGCCAGCTACGATTCCTCCCAAGAACCCAGCACCTAACGATGTAGCAAGCATACCGCCAATCATACCAGGGGCAAGACCCGGCCTATCAGCTATGGAATAAGAAATGTAACCTGCCAGTATCGGTACCATTAACGCAAAAGCAGTACCACCACCAATCTTCATAAGCGCCCAAGCCAAACTACCCTCCACATCAGCGGCATGTATGCCAAAAGCGAAGGACAAGGCTATCAGTATGCCACCAGCTACCACAAAGGGAAGCATGTAAGATACACCAGTCATGAGGTGCTTGTAAACACCTGTTCGCGCTTCCGATTTTTCCTCTTTCGTCTTTTGAACTTGCTGAACGTAATCCACTTGTGCTGGTTTTTCCAATTTCATAGCACGCTCTATAACAGCCTTTCCATTTTTTATGGCATCTTGAATAGGCACTTCTAAAATGGGTTTTCCAGCAAATCTGTCTTTAGGTACTTGCGTGGCAGCAGCGATGATGACCACATCAGCACTGGCAATATCTTCCGGAGTTAAAGCGTTTTCCGCACCCACAGAGCCCTCTGTTTCAACCTTTATTTCCACACCCAATTCCCTTGCAGCCTTTTCCAAACTTTCGGCAGCCATATAAGTATGGGCAATTCCAGTTGGACAAGCTGTCACAGCTACCATCTTCATGGTTTCTTGCACCTCCCCCTAATTTGCCTTTGCCTTACAGCCTTTCTCATCTTTCTGACTTTTAGCGTCTTCGTTTTCAATCCTCATTAATCTGAAACGCATTGACCACCTCCTCTGGCGTGGAAGCTCTCATCAGAGCCTCTCTCACTTCCTCATGCATTAACGCTCTGGACAGCATGCTAAGAATGTTCAAATGCTCTTTATCGGATTTCTCTGGTACCGCAATGAGAAAGACAAGGTAGACTGGTTCTCCATCGAAAGAGTCAAACTCGATGCCTTTCCTGGATTTACCAAAAGCCACCACAGGCTGCTTCACCACGGAGCTTTTGGCGTGAGGTATACCCACACCCATACCAATGCCCGTGGAGAACTCTGCCTCTCTTGCCATGGTGGCATCAACCAAACCCTGCAAATCTTCGACGTAACCGTGCTCCCGCATCAGCTGAGCAAGTTCCAAGATGGCTTGTTTCTTTTCATCCGCCTCCATGCCGAACTTCATGAGTTCTGGTTTTAGTACCTCTGA
>DMVM01000092.1:0-28734 GCA_003476705.1 Coprothermobacter sp. | reverse complement strand
CCTTTGCTCATACCATGGATCAAACCAGCTACCATGGCGTCTCCTGCGCCTACGGTGTTTTTAACCTCCAGCTTGAGCGGGTAAACCCTATAAATGCCTTCTTGAGAAGCGTAAATGCTGCCTTCACTTCCCATGGAAACAACCACCACTGATATCCCAGCTGAAAGCAGCTCGTGGCAAACACTAAGCAATTCTTGTTTGCTTCCAGATAGTTGCTTACCCGTCAACCCCTCAAGCTCATGGATGTTGGGTTTAATCATGAAAGGGATAGCCTGTAAACCCCTCTTTAGGGCTTCTCCATCTGCATCCAATACTGTTTTTGCCCCTTGTTTTTTTGCCTCTTGAATAAGTAACTTGTAACTGTCATAAGGCAAACCTGGTGGCATACTACCCGCAACAACTACGTACTCGCACTTCGCTGCCCACGAAGTAACTTTTTCTACCAGATCTTCCCAACTAGCACTGTCAATATACGGTCCCGGCTCGTTTATCTCCGTACAGCCTAAGTTACCCTTATCGATGACTTTTATGTTGGTTCTGGTTCTGCCAGAGACTTGCACAAAATCAGTCTCAATCTTTGCTGCTTTTAGTTCCTCTTCAAAATACAGCGCATTCCTACCTAAAAAGCCCAAAGCCACGCTGGGTTGCCCCAATATGGAAAGTACTTTGGAGACATTTATACCTTTGCCTCCAATGTGGTACTCAACCGCTTCCGCTCTGTTTAGGTTGTAGGGTATAAACGTATTTACGAAAATCGTGTGATCAATAGCAGGGTTCAAGGTTACCGTGGCCACGCCATTGTTCATATAGTTCCACCTTCTTTTACCCTAATTACCTCCAAACCAGCTTCTCGGTACCTTTCCACCTCTTCATCAGGTAGATGCCAATCTGTTATTATGCAGTCCACTTCATCGATGTCCGCAAAACGGATAAAAGATTCCTTTCCAAACTTAGTGCTGTCCGACACCACAAAGACTTTTTCTGCACATCTCACCATGGCTCTTTTAGTAGCAGCCTCCAGCACATTTGGAGTAGAAAAACCCTCCAAGGTTATGCCATTAGTTCCAATAAAGGCTTTATCAACTCTTATGTGTTCAAAGAAATTTTCTGCTACGGGCCCCACAAGTGCTTGTGTGCTGAACCTCAGGTTTCCACCAGGTAACAGAACCTCTATGTCAGGTTTGTGCGGAACTTCCAGCGCTGCTTTGAGAAAATTGGTAACTATTTTGGCTTTGTTAACCATTAAATTTCTTACTATGTGTATAGTGGTTGTACCAGCATCAATGACCACCGTGTCCCCTTCATCTATAAGAGAAGCTGCATACTTGCCAATGGCCTCTTTTTCTTCCACCATGGAGCTTTCCTTCTCCACCAATGATGGTTCGTAGCTTGATAACACAGGAGGCATAGCACCGCCGTGTGTTCTGTAAAGCAGCCCCTTGGACTGTAGGAACCTCAGATCTCTTCTCACAGTTGAGGGGGAAACATCTAAAATCCTGCTTAGTTCCTCCACAGTGACGGCCCTTCCACTGTTTACAACCTCAAGAATTTTCTGCCTCCGCTCTCCCACCAGCACAATATCACCTGCTCATTTTTGGTCTGTTATGACCAGTTATGATTACTTTTGATTATATACGATCGTTTTTGGAAAGTCAATAGTTCTTCGAAAGAACCACTAATTGAGTAACCATCAGGGCCATGTGAATTTATTGAGAAAAGCCGAATATAATCAAATTAGACTTGGTAACACGAAAAGGAGGAACGACTAATGACACCCGAGCAAGTAGCAGAGATGAAACAGGTCATGGTACATGGACCGCTGTTATTGGTTTTCTTGGTTTTAGTCATTCTTTTTATCGTCTATTCCACATCAAAGTGGAAACTTCATCCGTTCTTGGCGCTGCTTTTTAGTGCCTATGGTTTTGCTTTCTTAGCTGGTATGCCTTTCAAGTACATTGGCACGGTAATCGCCAGTGGCTTTGGTAATTTAATGACTAACATTGGATTGGTCATTGTCTTTGGCACCATTATTGGAACCATTATTGAAAAATCCGGTGCAGCATTGCGCATGGCAGACTCCATTCTTAGAATTGTGGGAGAAAAACGATCGGCTTTGGCAATGAGCATTATCGGTTACGTCACCAGTATTCCCGTGTTTTGCGACTCAGGATTCGTCATTCTGTCACCACTAAACAAGGCTTTGGCAAAAAGGGCTGGCATACCGTTGGCCACCATGGCTGTAGCTCTGTCCACTGGTCTTTACGCAACCCATACCCTGGTACCTCCCACACCCGGACCTATAGCCGCTGCAGGAAACGTCGGTGCAGATCTTGGTTTGGTCATCATCGTGGGACTTATCGTAGCTATTCCAGCTGCTTTGGTAGGCCTTTGGTGGGCAAACCGCGTAGGGAAAAACATTATCATTGAAGGCACGGAAAACCAGATGAGTTACGACGAGCTCAAAAAACAGTACAAAAAACTGCCTAACGTATGGCTTTCCTTTGCCCCCATCGTAGTGCCCATACTTCTCATCGCCTTGTCCTCCGTAGTCAGCTTTACAAAGTACACAGGATTTGGCAGCGCTTTTATTGGGTTCTTAGGTACTCCAGTAAACGCACTCATGGTAGGCGTACTGCTGTCATTCTTCTTATTGCCAAGTCTGTCTGAAGAAACACTCAATGGATGGGTGGGAAAAGGCCTTCTCGACTCAGCTAACATACTGCTCATAACTGGTGCCGGTGGTTCCTTAGGTGCAGTGCTCTCTAACTCTCCTATCTCTGACTACATAAAAACACTTGCCACGGGAAACGTGGCAGGGCTTGGTGCCATCATACTTTTGTTCGTAATCTCTGCACTGCTAAAGACTGCGCAGGGTTCATCAACGGTGGCTTTGGTTACTACCTCCAGCATGATGGCTCCAATGTTGGCTCAGTTGGGCGTTACAACACCTCTACAGCTGGCGCTAGCAGTTATGGCAATAGGTGCGGGTGCTATGACCGTATCTCACGTAAATGACAGCTACTTCTGGGTAGTAAGTCAATTCAGTGGTATGAAGGTGACCGATGCTTACAAAGCACAGACCATGGGCACACTACTGGAAGGTTTAGCAACTATCATAACCACCATTATCTTATTTGTATTGTTTGCGTAGAGAATAGGTGACCATCACATGAAAGTATTGGTAGCACCAGATTCTTACAAAGGCAGCCTTTCTTCAAAACAGGTTTGCCAAGCTATCGAAGAGGGCTTGCTCAAAGCATGCGAAGGAGCTTTTGAAGTAGTGAAAGTACCCATTGCTGATGGTGGCGAAGGTACGGTTGATGCCTTCCTTAGCGCCCTGGGTGGTGAATTGATTGAACTTACCGTTACAGGTCCTTTAGGCAAGCCCGTACATAGCTTTTACGGCATTCTACCTGATGGCACAGCGGTAATTGAAATGGCTGCAGCTTCTGGGTTAAGCTTGGTACCAACGCACCAGCGTAATCCTTTAGTGACTACTACTTACGGCACTGGTCAGCTCATTATGAACGCGCTTGACCGTGGATGCAGCAGGTTCATAGTAGGCATAGGGGGAAGTGCCACAAACGATGGAGGCGCTGGCATGCTACGTGCACTTGGCATCAAGTTTTTAGATGATGCCGGAAAAGAGGTACCTTGGGGCGGAGGTAACCTGGACAAAGTGGCAACTATTGACCTAAAAGGCATGGATCCGCGGCTTAAGAATGCTCAGTTCATTGTTGCATGTGATGTGGATAATCCCCTGTGCGGTGAAAACGGCGCCTCAGCTGTTTACGGTCCACAAAAAGGGGCAACCCCTGACATGGTTAAGCTGCTAGACAGAAATCTTTCTCATTTTGCAGATGTCGTAGTTAGCGTTCTGGGTGAAGACCATAGAAACGAACCAGGAGCTGGCGCTGCCGGTGGCTTAGGCTTTGCTTTTAAAGCCTTTTTAGATGCTCAAATGCGTCCAGGCATAGACGTTGTCATGGAAGCTACGCACATGGACACGTTAGTTGCTCAATCTGACATCATCATAACAGGCGAAGGCAGAACAGATTATCAAACAGCTCAGTTTGGCAAAGCGCCATCGGGTGTAGCAAAATTGGGTAAACGTATGGGAAAACCTGTACTTCTTATCTCAGGTGCTTTAGGTGAGGGCTACCAGGAACTTTTCGAGCGAGGCGCAGTCGCTGCATTCTCTATAGCCAATGGACCCCTGTCGCTACAAGAGGCAATGGAAAATGCCTACAGCTTACTTGTGGACATATCACAAAACATCGGTAGACTGTTAGTTGCTTTGACAAAGGAAGGTTAAATGAAGAAGCCGCTGGCGAACTCTACTCCTAAAGGAGCTCTTCCAGCGGCTCTTTTATAAGCTCCAAATCCATAAAGGCATAATCCTCAAGAACAGCATCGGGATAGCTGATAGGCTGGCCTTCTTTGACTTTCTCAATGCACAACCTAATAAGCTCCAAACTTCTTGGTTGTACATTCTCATTAGTTCCTTCAAGTACCACCGATTTAAACGGCGTCTTGCTCACTTGTAGGTTACCGCTTAAAGGGTGCGTAACCAGATCGTACCCCTCATTTAGCAACTGCTCACATCGAAGAAACACGTCCAAAACAGAACCGTCAATAAACTCCACTTGATTTGGATAAGTCTCCAAAACCTTCTTGTTATTAGTAACAACCAAGATCTTTGGTTTTATAAGACCACCGCCCTGTTTTTGCTCATCTTTTCTGCAATGGTGTACATATTACCCACACTGCCTACCTGAAGTTTCTCTTTTAGATTGTAGTAATCCAGGCAAGTACCGCAGGAGATGATTTCCACTCCAACCTTCTCCAGTTCTTTTAGATCATTTATGACCTCAGAACCTTCCGTAGTAAGAAATACTCCCCTGTTCAAAAATATGATAGAGCTTGGCTTGTTATCAAGCTCTTTAAGGGCATAAATGTAATTCTTCATGAGAAGCTTGCCAAGCGCTGAATCGCCTTGACCAAACGCATCAGTAGTAACTACTACCACATACGTTTGACTTTCCAGCGTGCTCTCACTCTTCATCACATTAGACTGATTTTCCATTGTTTCGGGCTGAGCTGCTCCACCCGGAGGCATTAGTGTGAGATAGTACAGACCTTCACTGCTTTCCACAGCCACATCATAGCTAATACTGGAAGCAAACTTTGAAACGTTCTCCTTGGCAACTTCGTTGTCAACAACGACTGTGACAGTCTTACCTGGAGCTGATTCCACTGCCTTCTTAGTCATTATGACTGGTGTAGGGCACGCTTTACCTCGAGCATCCACTATGATGTTGTTACCGTTTTGCATAGTTTCTTACTGCCCCCTCCTTTTTAGCCATATTACTTTACAATGTGTTTCATGGCTCGAACAGTCTCTTCGATGTCCTCTACCGTGTTGAAGAATCCCACTGAAAACCTCACCGTTCCCGTCTCAAAAGTACCAATGCTTTTATGTGCCAGTGGCGCACAGTGCAGCCCCGGTCTTGTAGCGATGCCGTATTCTTGATCCAACAAGGCACTTACTCTGGCTGGATCTACACCCTTTACAACTGCGGAAACTACCCCAACCATGCGTTCAGTATCTTTGGGACCGTAAACTGTAATGTTATCCAGTTCACTTAAACCTTCCAAAAACATCTGCGTCAGCTTTAGTTCGTGCTGGCGGATGTCGGACAAACCTACCTCCATGATGAACTCTAAACCGGCTTTCAATCCAGCAATGCCAACCACATTTAGCGTGCCACTCTCCAACCTATCAGGCATGAAAGACGGCTGCTCAACGGACTCAGAAAGGCTTCCTGTCCCTCCTTCAATTAGAGGTTCTACTACAACACCTTCTCTAACAAGCAAGGCGCCCGTTCCAGTAGGTCCCATGAGGCTTTTATGACCAGGAACGCACAGCACATCTATGAAACACTGTTCCATGTCAATAGGCAAAACGCCTGCTGTCTGTGCTGCATCCACCAAGAAAAGTACACCGTGATCATGAGCCACTTTACCAATATCAGCAATGGGCATAATGGTACCAACCACATTTGAAGCGTGGGTTACTGCTACGAGTTTTGTATTGTCCCTGATTGCTTCGGCAACTTGTTCGGGTGTCACACAACCTTCCTTATTTGCCTGCAGTACAGTTACCTCGACGCCGCTCCTGTGTAGTCTACTTAGTGGTCTTAACACGGAGTTGTGCTCCATACTGGTGGTAATAACATGGTCGCCCAGTTTAAGCAAACCCTTTAGTGCCACATTCAGAGCTTCGGTGCAGCTCTTCGTGAACACAACCTGTGCCGGGTCCTGCACATTGAAAAATGAAGCCAACAATTTCCTAGTTTGGTATAAAAGCCTGTCAGCCTCCAAAGCAAGTCTGTGACCGCTTCTGCTGGCATTACCACTGTAACGCATGGCGTGATCCACAGCCTCATACACTGTCTCAGGTTTGGGCCAAGAAGTGGCCGCGTTATCTAAGTAAATGATTTTTCTATCACTTGTTTCTCTCATGGCTTGTACCTTTCTCAGTTTATCACCGAGAAAGAGGAACTTCACATAACGTCTGAACAAGGCTTGATCTATAATGAATGTGGGAGCAGAAGGGTGCTGGTGTGCCTGCCGGACTTCAAATCCGGTTCCTCGCCCAAAAAGGCGAGGGGTGGGTTCGATTCCCACATGCTCCCGCCAAAAAAATGGTACTCCTTACACTTACTTCCATAAGCCAATGATCTGCTGTACTTTGTGGTGCAGGTCCACCATTTAGAATAAGACAAGAAATATCATCTGTAGAATTCCTAACAGATTATCTCAGGGTAGGGAGCTAACTAGTCGCCCCTTGTTGTCCAAGAGTTCCGCTGGATCTCCATCATTGTTCCACATGGTAGAGGTAGTCCACTTGAGCACACTTGGCGAATCCTCGTATGCCTCAGGGCCTGAAGTTATCGTAACTGTCTTACCTTTCACAAGAAGGAACCCTTCAGGGAAAGTAAAAACTTGGTTCCCCTTCACGCTTACAAGTCTCCAACCACTCATATCTATGTCAAGTGCATCGTTGTTCTTGATTACCACTGATTCTTCTTTGACGTCTTTGCTGATGATGACCACTTTGGGAAGAACTTCTTGTTCAGCTGTGGCTGTGGTTGCAGCGTCGGTTTGAGAAGCAGTAGGGCTAACTGATGAACTGTCTTCCCAACGGATAGGCTCTACGTTCCAGGTAATAGTTTCACCGTCACTTGTTGCTACCACGGTTCCCTGCTCATCTGTACGGAACACATGAACATTGTAGCTTTGCAGTCTGCTTAAAGTTTCTTCTGATGGATGACCGTAGCTGTTTTCTCCCACTGATATTACTGCGTATGTGGGCGTCGCAGCGCTCAAAAACTCCGTGGAGGTAGAGTATTTAGAGCCGTGATGACCTACCTGAAGAACCGTTTGTGGCTCCACAACTCCGGTGTTTATCATGTCATTTTCCGCTTCCTCCCCAGCATCGCCTGTGAGTAAGAAAGAAGTGCTGCCGTAAGTAATTGAGACCACCGCTGACCAGTTATTTGTGTCGTTAAGGTCGTATTCCTTCACAGGTCCCCACATGGCCACCTTTACACGTGGATCCAGAGAAATGGTTACTCCTTTCTGGGCTGTTTTTATGGTAAGCTTCTTGGCTTTAGCTGCGCTGAGTACGTCTAAATAGCTCTGCGTGCTGTGAGCCACTTTTGGCATGTAGAAAGAACCAATGGTAAAACTTTCTATTACTTCGTCTGCTGCCCCTATGTGGTCGCTATCAGGATGACTTAAAATAAGCGCATCGACTTTACTTACAGAATGGCTTTTGAGATAATTTACGATGGTCTCAGCAGACTTATTTGGTCCTGCATCATAGAGCATGGTTGTCCCATTAGGAAACTGCACTAATACAGACAAGCCTTGACCAACATCGATGTAGCTGACCACAAGGTCAGAACTGTCTTCTGCGGTAAACGTAAAACTGCAAGCAGTAAGACTGATTAGAAGCAAAAGAACCAACGATACGGCAAGCAATTTAGCGTTTTTACTATTTCCCAGCATCACTCCTCTTTCTCCCAAAGCTCATCCATGAGGTTTTGCACTTCTTCAAGCTTGCTTTTGGTCTCCTCTTTGTCCACCTGCCACAAGCCTGATTCTGTTTCATACACCACATCATTTACATGCACTTCACATATGAATTTTCCCTTGGGTACTGCAATTGTAGTTTTGTCTTCCAATTCAATAACTACCAGTTCCCCATTATCTTCAAAACTGTCCACAACGCCTTTTCTCATAAAGTTTTCACCTCCCCCAAAAGGCATTTTAGTTCCTACACTTTTTCTTCGCCTGATTTCGGCCTCTTTCATTCTGCTTAAATACCAATTGGTAAGATCCTTGACTGTTTCAGCCATGGGTATAGGCTCAAACCCCAACTCTCCACGGATCTTTGAGCTGTCTATGTCGCTTTTACTTCGAAGAGTCTTTAGTGCATAGATGCTCATCTGCGGCTCTTTACCTTTGTTAACCTTATACCATTCCATGAAGGGGCTGACTGCCAAAGCTAAAGCATAGGGAATTTTCTTAAGATTAAAAGGTTGACCAGCGGTTTTGAAGCACTGCTCCAAGAAATCCTTCATGGAAATGTAGTCACCTGCCACAATGTAGTTCTCGCCGCGTTTGCCTTTTTCCAGTGCCAAGTAACTAGCTTTTGCCACATCACGTGCATCCACAAAGTCGTAACCCCCTGATACATACCACTTCAGCTTACCGCTAAGAGCATTTATAATCAGCTTGCCTACAATGGACGTGCGAAAATCATAGGGTCCCACAATGCCCGTGGGATGTAAAACCACAGTGCAGAGCCCATCCTTCGCTGCCTGAAACGCCAGTAGCGTTGCTTTTACCTTAGTTTTTGCATAAGCTCCCTGCACTCGGTTTACCGAGAGGTCTTTAGTTTCTTTGATGGGGCCTTCCTGGTCAGCAGGCAAAGCATGTATGGAACTTATGTAGATCAGCTTCTTAGCACCATTTGCTTTGCACGCTTCGATGACGTTTTTGGTACCTTCCACGTTGACAGCTTCCAACTTATCCTTACTGGCCTCGGTTATGCTAACTAAACCAGCAGCATGCACCACCGCTTCTGCACCTTTCAGCGCTTCTCTTATCTGCTCTGGGTTCGTTATATCAGCGCGCACCACCCTGAGACTTAAGCCTTCTAAGGACTGCAAGCCATCCTCCGGGTGCACCACAGCCAAAATATCGAAACCCAAGTTCAGAAAGAACCTAACCACGTTGTTGCCAACCAACCCCGTTGCACCTGTTACTGCCACTAACACAGTGGATTCACCTCACTTTTATTCCAAAAAGTAAAACATTTACCAGGTGTTCCACTGCTTCCTTTAATGCTTCTTCAGTTCCAAAAGAACTTAGCTGTGCTTCTAAACCCTTTAGCCACAAGAGAACAGCATCTGCAAGCACTTCTGAATCAGTCTTATTAAAGCGACCCAGCTCCATTCCGGCTTCTAAAATGCTCTTTAAGGTGTCGCGCTCGAAGTGGTCACAACGCTCATGTATTTCCTTTACCAGAGGATAAAGTTCATCATATTCCTCCTGAAACCTTGCGTACTCCGTCGACAAACTTCTAATTTCAAAGCTTCTGGTGAGAGCGTATGCTTTAAGCTTTTCTTCTGGTGTGGAAGCCATTTCCACAGCATCGTTTATGCTTCCTATGAGCTTTCCGATCTCCTCATCAATGACGGCCCTCAGCAATGACTCCTTGTCAGGGAAATAGTAGTAAATTGCTGACTTCACTTTACCCAGTGCTTTTGCAATATCCGATACGGTAGTCTTCTTGTAGCCATATTGCTGGAATAATCTCTTCGCGGATCTGACTATCTCTGTACGTGATTCATCATTATTTGACCTTTTTACCATTATGGTCAAATTATACAATACTTGTGAGTAATTCAGCAAAAAACAGTGAAGTGAGCACTGTTTGAAATAGACACTTCAGCACTGATTTCCTTAACCCTTATCCAGCGTGAACACAACCGTCTTGCTCTCTTGTATGAATAAACCGTTAGCCATCCACAACAGCCCTTCTGTAAACTTGGTAACATATAAACCATGACGCAAGAAACTTCGCAAACAAATACTATTAGAGCCATTGCTTTGCTTTCAGGCGGCTTAGACAGCATGCTGGCAGCCAAGCTCATTTTGGATCAAGGCATCCAGGTCATAGGCATCTCCTTTGAAAGCCCGTTTTTTAACGCACATCGAGCCAGAACAGCGGCTAAAAAACTAGGTATACCGCTTATAACCTGGGATATCACCGATGAGCTTATAGGGGTTTTGAAGAATCCGAAGCACGGTTTTGGTAGGTTTTTTAATCCGTGCATTGACTGCCACGCCTTGATGGTGAAAAAAGCATTAGAGCTTTTACCCTCATTGCAAGCACAGTTCATCATTACTGGTGAAGTGCTTTACCAAAGGCCAAAAAGTCAAAAAATGGGAGGACTCATGGCAGTGGCAAAACACAGTGGTGCTCAGAATCTCATCCTCAGGCCCTTGTCAGCAAAACTATTGCCACCAACAAAACCAGAAAGAGAAGGCTGGGTTAACCGCTCCTTACTGATGGACATTCAAGGAAGATCTCGCCTAAGGCAGCTTGAGTTAGCCCAAACACTGGGCATAAACGACTATCCCATGCCTGCTGGCGGATGCCTGCTTACTGACATTAGCGTTACACGAAGACTTTACAAAATCTTCCAATACTGGAAAGATGATATTGACAGACCTTTCCTTGAACTTTCCAAGGTGGGTAGGCACTTCTGGGCAGGTAGCGACCTCATTGTGGTAGCCAGAAACGAGCAGGAAAGTTATAGCTTGCGAGCCCTTATGAAAGTATGGGACTACAAAGTAGAACTTACCGATGTACCAGGCCCTACTACTCTTGTGCGATCCTTGGGAAAGCCCACAGACGACATCTTGGAGCTTTCAGCCCTTCTTACTGCACGCTACAGCAAAGCCAGATCTATGCCTTTGGTTAAGGTGAAAGCGGAGAATTATCTGTTATTGCACACCGAAATGCTGCAGGCGAAGCCCTCCGCGTTGGCTGAAACCATGGAACGCATGAATGCAGAGCAACTTTGAGAGATGAACAAGAAGGGGCCTAAAGTATAATGCTTCTTAAAAGGAGTGAAGACTATATGCGCCTATTTGTTTCAGTTGATTACGAAGGCATTTGGGGTGTTCCATCATGGGAATTTATGAAAACGGAAGAAGCAAAGCAACTGCTTCACAAAGAGCTAAACGTGCTCCTAAAGTCCATTGAAGAAGTGAATGCCAATGCCTATGTGCTCATGGTAGATAGTCATTCGCGTGGAGATAACATTTACCGTAGCATGCTGGAAACCAGTTCTGTGAAGCTGGATCTCGTATCTGGTTATCCAAGGCCTAATTACATGATGACCGGTATCGATAGCACCTTCGATGGGGTCATGTTTGTCGGTTACCACACAAAAGCTGGTGGCTGGGGTGCCATGGACCACTCTTACTCCTCATCCACCATTTACCGCCTGCTCATTAATGGCAAAGAGGTGGGCGAATCCACCATAAACGGCTTTTTGGCTCACTACCATGGAGTGCCTGTCATTTTTGTAAGCGGTTCCGAGGAATTGGAAGAAGAAATAAAGGAAAACTTACCCGAAGCCGTATTCCATGCCACAAACAAAACGTGGTCCCGTTTTAGTGCACAAAGTTATCACGATGCATTATTGACCCTGCCAGAAAAAGTGCACCAAGCACTGCAAAATGCAAAACAACTTAAGGACTCCTCCATAACAAAGATAGGCGAAGCCACATTCACCGTGGAATTCCTAAATCGCCTGGCTGCTGATGTGACCTCTGAGCTGCCTTTTGTAAAGCGCCTAAGCTCACGTACCATTGAATTCACCATGTCTGACTATGCCCAAGCCTTCCATGCTTTCCAAGCCATTGTTTTCATGGCTTCTTCAGCAATGAGGTTGTAAAAAATATGAAGGGCATCGTGGAGGGCATTGCCCGCGGTAGAGAGAAAAAGCACGAAGTAATAGGCTCTCCCATACTGTTCACAGCTCGGTGGCTACATGTGATTACCCAAGATAACTTTGATGCTTATATCCCACGTACCTTTAGTGGACGCACATGGCTGGTAAATGCGGTAGACGGTCAACCTACTTTAGGTGTTTTTGTCATGGACAACAAACCCATGTACTGGCTTAAGCAGGTTAAATACGTAGAGAGCATCTATCTTGACAAAGAACCAACTGAGCAAATACCACTGCCCAATATGGAGCCTAAGCAATTTAGCAAGGGAAAACTCTCCTTTACAGGTGTTCCTCTTTCTTTATTGGCTCCCTTGGTGGGAAAACAGCTTTGGTGGGTACAGAGCAGTGATGGCCTGGAGCGAGTAATAACTGAACATCAACTGGAAAACTGGATCTTAACAGAGCAGCGCGAACTAATGAACATAAACACGAAAGCTGGTAGCTGGATCAAAAACGTATTACGGTTTTGTGGAGAAAAGGGGTATATCTCGCTGTGATTACCTTCTCAGTATTCGGCAGGAAACACAGTGGGAAAACCACGGCGTGCCAAGAGCTCATCAATGTGCTTTCTAAACTTGGCACCGTGGGTTACGAGAAGCACACTCACACCACTATTAAACTGCATCAGCACCTGCAAATGGCACACCAAACCCTGTGGTCAGTAGTACGTGACAGTGAAAACCTTCAGCTCATTACAACCAAAGCACCAATCCATTTACCCCAAGTGGATTTCGTGGTGGTAGAAGGTTACATCCCCGATGTACCTAACATCCTCTGCGTGAAAGACCCATACGATTTGGAGGCCATAACACCCTTTACCTTAGCAGCTGTGTCCCTAAGCGGCATTCCCGGCACTAAGCGAGTGGATGAACTAAAAAATATCATCATTAGTTATCTGGAAAGACAGAAAGGAGAGTGAGTATTTTTTTCGCTAAAGCGTTTCTTTATAGCTTTTAAGCAGCAACTTGAACAACTTGCCGTGGTTAGGAATTTTGAGATGAAGGAGCTCGTGAAGAACAACTTCTTTTATGAACCCAAAGTCCTGCGAGAGTAAATCCCTGGAGAAGGTAAGTCTGCCCTTCGCGGAACAGCTCGCCCATTTGTGCTTCATGTCCCTGACTTGCACTTCCTTGGGTGAAGCACCCATGCTTTCGGCTAACTGATAGACCAAAGCTTTCAACTCTTCCGGTTTCATCATGCACCCACCTTCAGCAAACGTATTAATTCGTCAACGATGGGAAACAAATTTTTAGGTTCAGCATATTTTTCCAACGCTACGTACATTTCCCTGCGTACGCTGCTCTCACCTTGTTTGCTGTCTTTCCAGTGAGGATACTTTTCAAAAATGCTCTGAATAGCTTTGGCTGCTTCCTCTGCATCGCTTATGCCTTGACGTTTTAATAGCCAGTAAACAGTGAAAACAGCTCCATCTATGTCCTTCTCTTCTTGTTCCATCTTAGCTTTGTTCATTTCGCTGATAATATCCTCGAGCTTTCTTAAGCTCTCTTGTGCGGTCTGCTGCTTTTCCACGAAGGCTTGGACAATGCTCTCGGCGCGCTCACTAATGGATACTAAGTAGGGGTTCTTCTTTGCCTCTTCACTAACCACTTTCGCAATACTCTTTGCTATGTTGAAAACCTTTTCCGTATCTGATTCCTTGCTTTGTTTTATCCTATCCATTAGATGCTCGTCGATCTCATAAACCTTTAGGCTAAGATCGGGCGTAGTAGAATTTGTATGTTCCTGTACAAGTTTCGCAGTTTTTTTCGTAAACTCCCTGCTAACCAGTGGTAATGGCCCAAAAGCCTCCCTGAGGAGTGCACTCATTCTGCTTATTGTTTCATAGTCCTGCAGATAAGGACTCAGAAAAGGATCAGGTGAGATCACTTCATAAATGCTGGAAAGCTCTTTGTAAAACACCTGAAAATCCTTCCTCTTTTTCTCGTCTTGGAAGTATTCCAATACGCTTTCAACTGCCTTGTCGCGTTGTTTACCCTCCAGCAATCTTAAGTACTCTCCCCTTCCTTCTTCCATGAGTTCAGAAAAACGCCCCTTAAGTTGGCCAATTTCTTTTACAACCTTTTCGATGTCCTCCACATCCTCGGAATCAAATGCCAAAGCCTTTTTAAGGTCTTCAAATACGCCGACAAAATCCAAGATAAAGCCGCATGGCTTCACTAAGCCCTCTTCATCCTCATAAGGTCTGTTAACACGGGCAATAGCTTGAAGGAGGGTGTGGTCACGCATGGGCTTATCCAGGTACATGCAGTAAAGTATGGGAGCGTCAAAACCTGTAAGCAGTTTTGATGTGACGATGAGAATTTTAGGTAATTCGTCCTTTTTTTGGAAAGCCTTTCTAATTTGCTTCTCCTTGTCTTCAGAGTAGTGGAACCGTTGAAGATGAGGTGGATCGTTCTGCGCTGGGCTTACGATGACATCGCTGTATTCTGGCGGCAGAATTTTATCCAGTTCATCTTTGTAAAAAGCGCAGGCTTCTCTGTCTACCGCTACCAAAAACGCTTTAAAACCCATTGGCTCCACGTAGTTTGTAAAATGTTCTGCAACAGCTTGGGCTACTTTAGATACTCTTTCTTTGCTCTTAAGCATGTTTTTCAGATTCACGGCCTTCTCTAAAACACGGTTCAGTACGTCAAAATCCGCCACACCTTCAGCCTCACTTAAACTGAGGAATTCTCGATCCAGCGTTTCCCTGTCCACCCTCAATTCGTTGGGAGCAAGGCCGTAGTGGATCTCCACTGTGCTGCCGTCTTCAATGGATTCAGCAATGCTGTACTTGTCCAAATAGCCCTTGGGATCATCAACGCCGAATATTTTGAACGTGCCCTTTCCATATGCGGTTCTATCTATGGGCGTGCCTGTAAAACCAAAGTAGGTGGCATTGGGCAAAGCTGACATGAGGTAGTTTCCCAGACCGCCCGTGGTAGTTCTGTGGGCCTCGTCGACGAGAACAAATATGTTGTCACGTGTGTTTATGTTAGCTGGCATGCCTTCGAACTTCTGTATGGTACTCACTATGAGACCACGAGTGTCCCTCTCCAGTAACTCTTTAAGATGTTTTTTACCCTGTGCAATGCGGTCTTCATCAATTTCAAATCCAACTGACTTCAGATTCCCAAACAACTGCGCTTCAAGCTCGTTTCTGTCTACTAGCATTATCACCGTGGGATTAGAAAAAGCAGGATTCTGGAGTATTAACCTGGCCGCAACTATCATGGTGTAGGTTTTACCAGAACCTTGCGTGTGCCAAATAAGGCCACGTTTTCTAATGGTGTCCTCGGCTCTGTGTACGATTTTCTTCACAGCTCTTATTTGATGCGGTCTGAGGACCACCTTCTTAAGTTCATCATCTTTGCGTGTGAACAATATGCCGTTGAAAAGCAAGTCCAAGACGTTTCGCTTATCAAAGAAAGTCTTCACGGTGTCTTCAAACGATTTTGTCTGCTTGTCCACCTTCCAATTAAAAAGCGCTTTTGGCGTGAAAGACCATGTGGCAGCGTAGAAAAACTGAATCACCTGCGTAAGCGTGTAAATTTGCAGTACTTTCATGGCCTCGGGCGTTTCACGGTGATACCGAGCTACCTGCTCCAGCGCTTCTCCCAATGCATCTTCTCGATGCGCTGCTTTGGTTTCAACAAAGAACACCGGTATACCGTTTATGAGGAAAACCACATCGTAACGGTTCCTGCTCCGTCCATTGTAAAAAGAGAATTCGTCAGTCACCTGGAAAACATTGTTCTGAGGCTCAGGATCGATGAACGTAACGTTCCGCTCTCGCTTTTCGCTGGGGACAAAGACTGTCTTTTTGCCACAAAGATGTTCCCAAATGTCCAAGTTACCTTCCAAAGTTGCTGGTATTTTTTCCAGTCGCTTTATGAGTTCGTCAACCAAATCGTCGGTAAGAAAGTCGTTAAGACGCAGAAGCTGTTGCCTTAGAACATCGTAGAAAAACAGGCTACTTTCTGACCTACGTTTTTCCAAAGCTTCGTTGCGGTCAATGTACTGCCACCCCAAACTCAGAAATAGGTCTACACCTTCTGCAGTTTCGTAAAACCCCTGTTCCTCCTGAACATACTTCAAGATGGCATCTTGCACCACGTCCCGCTCGTTACCCAAGTACCCCATCTTCCATTTACACCCCCACTAACAGTTGTTTATTGTGCTAGTCACTTGTCCCTTCCTCGGAAGTTTGGAACTTAACTCTGAGCTTGCCACTCATAAGCATGTGCAGCATCGAGTTAAAGAGGCTGTCCAGTGCTTGCTTCTTTTTCTCTTCAGCTTGAATCTTTTCATCAACCGTTTGTAGAATCTCTGCAATGCGCTTTTGTACGGGCAGTGGCGGAAGAGGAATAAGTACCTGCATAAACTTACTCTTGTTTACAATCGGTATAGTAGTGACTGCTTTTAGTTTTTCTATTTGTTCTGCCTGAGTCTGTAATACAAAAAACAAATAGATGCTATTTATAGTATCATTGGGGACGATAGCGTTAATTTGCTGATTAAAGGCGGTTTTCTTCAGTGAATACCCGACTCTCCCTATATTCCCGATACACGAAACTAAGACAGATCCTGATGGAACTAATCTTGCAACATGGACCGCGTGTTCAGAAATCTTCTCTGATGCGGTGGTTATACAACTATTCCTAAGATCCGGAGGTTTCACGAAGTCGATCGTTCCGTTTATCCAGTATTCTTTTTTCGCCTTGGAAGGTGTATTTCCTGTTACTACCTCACCAACTTGCTCCAGCTTCACTACTTCCCAATCTGCTGGGATCTCGCCAATTTCAGTTTCCTTCAAACTGATACGGCTCGCTTCTTCCAAACTCACAGGTCCGTATGTGAAGAGGTGCTTCATAAGTGACTTTTTTAGCTCTTTCGTGGCTTCAATTACTTTTTCGGTCTTCTCCCGGGCTTCCTGCACCGTGGACAGCACATAAGCAATGGCTTTTTGCTCCTCCAGTGGCGGAAGAGGAATAGACTCATTCTCTACGAAGTCTTTGTATTTGAAGTTTCTTATTCCAGTAGTTCTTCTCTCATAAAAAGATGTCTTCTTATTTTGATATAAAAGTTTCCAATACAAGTAGAAATACTCTGGAAAGCACACAGAGTCGCTAATCCTTATCCTCTTCACGAAATTTGAGAAAACTACTGGGCAGTGTATTTTCTCAAGCCAATTCCTCTTTGCAAGTAACACCCTGCCCGTTGGTTGCTTCTCGCCGCCACCGGAGATTTCCACAAGGATATCTCCATCTTGCAACCAACGCTTGCTTAAACTCGAATCTTTCAAAAATCTGACCGGTACCTCTTCAAAATCACCTTTAGCAGCTTTCTGAAAGTCCGTTCCTCTCAAAACAAAACACTTCGTAAAATCTAGGCTTTCCTTTTCACCTTTACCCCAATCTCCATTCATTTCGTCAACTATTAACCCACCCAGCTTTACTACTTCCCAATCTGCTGGGATCTCGCCAATTTCAGTATTCTTAAAGTTTGTTTCCTCGTAGAAGGTGACTTTGTTTTCCATGGTCTTCTCTTCAATTTTCAAGGAAGTAGTCCTCATCAATCTTTTTTATTTCCAGGGTTCCGTCCATGTAAAACAAAACAGAGTTGGGCCACATGTTCGCCCAGAAAATGCTGAGTTTTTTGGAAGGTTGGCCCCATTGTGGCCCCATTATGGCCCCATTGGCCCCATTAATTATTTTCCATGGTCTGTAGGACATATGTTATCCCCTTCCCGGATTTCCCAATCTGATCAAATATACCTTGAGAAACCAGGTCTGTTAAGTCTCTCGTGGCCGTACGTTTAGAGACACCGAACATTTCCTGGTACTGCTTGTTAGTTATTGATCCCTGTTTTTTTACATACATAACTGCCTCTATTTGCCTTTCATTCAGACCAAGAGTTCTCAGATTTTCTTCATTGTATATGTCTTTAAAAAATTGAACCGTAAAGCTCCCTGAACCAGCTTCTCTCACTGAGAAAACAGGCTCAGGCAAACCCTGCTCAGTGCACAACTTCACCATTTTTGAAGTCCCTGTACCCCATTTCTCGATTAATCCAGCAAAGTAAAAAGCGTCAGCCAAAAGTGGGTTTCGGTGCACAGTATCATGGGTTTCTTTTTTCAAATCATCCGTCGTCAATGGAGGCAAAAGCTTCCCAGGATTGCTGAACCAAATTTCGTCATCAAAAATTCTTATAAGAATGGGAGAGGTGTAATCTAAATAGTCTCTATGAACCAAGGCGTTAATCAACGCCTCTCTTAAAGCATCCAACGGATAATCCCATATTTCTCTGCGCCGAGTTCCTTCAAGTGTAAGTTCAGTAACCGATGTATCAAATTTCACGTTCAAGTGCTTTTTTATTACTTCAAGTGTACCATCCACCTGCTGAAGCAGGTTCCCCTTTATATCCACCGAGTCTAATATAGTTGTTCCATCCTTGAACCGGCCGACTCTTGTGTAAGCACTTATGAAATAGTTTTGCGGCTCTTTGCCAAAGAGTAACACGCAAGCTCTAGTAAGCTTACCATCCAGTGTTAACAGTTTTGTTTTCCTTAGCAGTGTCTCAACACTTTCATTTACAGCGTATGGAACACGTTCCTTGTTTAGAAGAGACTTCCACTTCTCTATAGTCTGAAAGTTCAAATCTTCCAGTGTGCCTTCAACAGGTAAGCTGTCCCAAGATCTCCCGGTTTTCTCAATTAAAAAACTGTTCAATTCGGGCCCAGTAAGTTCTTGGGTAGTACTGCCTGACCTTCTAAAGAACTTACCATCAAAATTCACTGGCTGTTCGGATCTCGTTACATCTATTCGAATGACAATCTTTCCATCCTTGCGTTCGTCAATAACTTGGGGCGTTATACCCAACTTGCTCCTTATTTTGTTAGGTATATCTTGAAGAAGTTTCTTTGCATCTTCCTGAGGAACGCCGACAATATCCCCATTGTCTTTAACTCCCACATAGAGAATCCCACCATCATTATTCGCAAAGCTAGCTATTACCTTGAGGTATTCGTCCCTCCAGGTCTCCTTGAACTCAACTTTGTCATTTTCCATCATGAGCCCAACAGTTCCTCAAGAATGGCCTGAAGTTTTTGGTCAGCTTCCTGACGTTCCTCTTCAGCTTCTCTAAGCTCCAGAACTGCTTCATCCAGTGGAAGAACTTCATCGTTATTGTTCTGCGCCACGTAGCGCGACGGGCTTAGGTTGTAGTCGTTCTTGGCAACGTCTTCCGGTGAAACAATCTTACTTATGCCCTCTTCTTCTTTCCAATCGTGGTAAATGCCAGAAACAAGCTCAATGGTGGAATCGGGAAGAAAGTTTTTGGGTCTACCTTTTTCGAAAAGCCTTGATGCGTTTATTAGAAGCACCTGCGACTTACGTTCCTGTGCTTTGTTCTTGTTTATGACCAAAATGATACCTGGCGCGGTGGTGTTGTAAAACAGATTCTCTGGTAGAAGGATGACAGACTCCACGAGGTCTTTTTCAACAAAGTGTTTTCTTATATCACGCTCACGGTTAGAACCAGTGCTGCCGGAACCGCGAGAAACTGAGCCTGTATCGAGAACCACTGCCATTCTACCGTTCTCCCTAAGTGAAGCATACATGTGCTGAACCCAGCCCCAATCAGCCGAGCTAGACGGAGGAAAGCCGAAAGTAAACCTACCAAAGGTGTCATTCTCATATGTGCTTTGCGCAAAATTCTGGTTCCACATGGGATTAGAAACAACAATGTCAAATTTCCTAAGTCCTCCGCGTTCGTCCAAAAACTTCGGCAGATTCATGGTGTCACCTAAGGCAATTTCTGCTTCCATATTGTGTATGAACACGTTCATGTTAGCCATGGCATAGGTGCTGGCAAGGATTTCCTGACCAAAGAACTTGAGCGGCCGTACCTGTGGGTCATCATCGTAGCGTTCCCTAAAGAGCAAGTGGCACTTTATGAGCAATCCACCTGAACCTACGCATGGGTCATAAATTTCTTCGCCGGGCTGAGGATCCACAATATGTGCCATCAGAACAGCCACTTCACTGGGTGTATAGAACTCACCGGCACTTTGTCCACTTCCCTCAGCGAACTTCCTGAGCAGGTACTCATAGGCTCTGCCTAAAATGTCTGGCTCTACATCCTTGAGCCCGAGTCGGTGCTTGCTAATAGTGTCCACAAGCATCTTTAGACGCTCTTCGCTAATAACACGCTGGCCTGCGGTGGTGGCATTAAAGTCAACAATGTCAATGACTCCTTGCAGTTTTGGGTTTTCTCGAGCCACGGCTCTTACTGCATCAGTAAAGTACTCACCAAGGTTTTGGCTTTGCTTAATAATGTTTTCCCATCGCGCCTCTGGCGGTATGTAGAATCGGACAACGTTATGATCCCACTCAACCCACATCTGTGCAGTTTCATAACTGCCGACTTTCTCACCAAAAGCTGCAACCTCATCTTCAAACACGTCTGAAATTCTTTTAAGAAAGATGAGAGGAAGTATGTAGTCCTTGTATTTTGGAGCATCAATTTCTCCTCTGATCTTACATGCGGCTTCCCACAGCCACGATTCCAAGGTTTTTACATCAAGCATGCCGTTGGCACCCCTTTTTTCTTCAAACAAAGATAAACCATGTGTGACTTACCATTCCTTGATGAACATATTAATACAACAACGTAGAAATGGGCACAAATACTTCTTTTAATCGAAGCCGAAAGCGATGTCTTTTCTGTAAAACATACCGGGGAACGAGATTTTTTCCATTTCCTTGTAAGCTTTTTTCCGTGCTTCTTCGTAGCTTTTGCCCGTAGCAACCACGCTCAGTACGCGGCCCCCTGAGGTTACCACGTTGCCTTCTTGATCGAATTTTGTTCCAGCATGAAAGACCAAAGCATCTTCAATATTGTCTAGACCGTTTATGGGAAAACCGATTTTATAATGCCCCGGATAACCTTTTGAGGCAGCCACTACGCAGACACTCTTGGCATTTTTCCACTGCAATTGGACATTATGCAGGTTTCCAGTGTATGTGGCAATCAGAAGCTGAGCAAGGTCACCGTCCAAAAGTGGCATCATGGCTTGGGTTTCGGGGTCTCCAAAGCGCACGTTGAATTCCAGAACCTTCGGTCCATCTTCAGTAAGCATGAGACCGGCATAAAGCACTCCCGAATAGGAAATGCCTTCCTCCATAAGCCCGCGCAAAACTGGTTTTATGATGGTTTCCAAGATGCCCTGCTGCATTTCATAGTTAACCAGAGGATGAGGACTAATACTGCCCATACCGCCCGTATTTGGCCCCTGATCGCCGTCAAAGGCACGTTTGTAGTCCATAGCGCTGCCCAAGATGACGGCATCAGTACCATGACACAGAGCAAATACGGATGCCTCCACACCCTGTAGCAATTCTTCTACAACCACCTTTTCACCAGCGCTGCCAAAAACCTTTTCCTCCATGAGAGACTCGAGCGCCTCCGCAGCTTCTTCACTGCTATGGGCAATCACGACACCCTTCCCCTGAGCCAGACCGTCGGCTTTTACCACTAAAGGACGTTGGCATCTTTTTACGTAAGCAATGGCATCTTCCAATTGTGAGAACACTTCAAACTCAGCGGTGGGCACATGGCAGCGTTTCATAAGGTTCTTAGCAAAAACTTTGCTGCCTTCCAGTAGGGCAGCTCCTTTTGATGGTCCAAAAATGGTTGAGCCCACCTCTGCAAAAGCATCAACGATGCCTTCCATGAGTGGTACTTCTGGACCTACAACGGTCAAATCAATGCTCTTTTCCAAAGCAACGGATCTAAGCTTTTCCACTTCCGTGGGTGCAAGGTTTATCAACTCCGCCATCTGGGCAATACCAGCATTCCCAGGGGCACAGTAAATCTTCTGAACCAGTTGACTTTGCTTCAACTTGTAAATTAGGGCATGTTCGCGTCCACCACTACCTATTACCAGTACATTCATGTGCGGTGCACTTCCCTTCTCTTCCTATGCGTTAGTGCCTAAAATGCCTGAAGTGGGTAAAAACCATGGCTATGTTGTAACTGTTAGCAGCGTCGATGCACTCTTGATCGCGCTTAGAGCCGCCTGGTTGAATAATGGCAGTTATGCCTGCTTTGGCAGCTACCTCCACTGAATCGCTAAATGGGAAGAAACCATCAGAAGCCAAAACACTGCCACGAGCCTTGTCCCCGGCTTGTTTAATGGCTATCTGCACAGCACCTACACGATTAACCTGCCCAGCACCCATGCCAACCGTTCCACCATTTTTCGCCAGTGCGATAGCATTAGAACTCAAGTGCTTCACCACCTTCCAAGCAAAGCGTAAATCTGCCATCTCCTCAGGGGTGGGTGCATTATGGGTCACCACGGTCAGTTCTGTCTCATCAAAATCTTCTAGGTCCTTTTCCTGCAATAGAACCCCGCCCTCCACACGCTTTATGTCAAAACCACTGCAAGTAGACAGGTTCACTTTTAGCAGGCGCAGGTTTTTCTTTTTTTCAAGTACCCTAAGTGCCTCGGGGCTGAAGTCAGGAGCCACAATGACTTCCAAGAACTGCTTGGACATTTCCAAAGCTGTAGCTTCGTCCAAGGTGTCATTGACTCCAACTATGCCACCATAAATGGACACGGGGTCACCTTCGTAAGCTTTCTGGTAAGCCTGCAGTAAGTTCTCTCCTACTCCCACTCCACACGGATTGGCATGTTTCACTGCTACCGCGCAGGACACGCCATAAAAATCCTGCAGTGTTTCTAAAACAGCATTCACATCATGTAGGTTGTTAAAGGAAAGTTCTTTACCATGTATTTGGACGTAGTTGGCTAAGCCCTTCTTTGACAGAGGATCTTTGTAGAAAGCCCCTCTTTGATGAGGGTTTTCTCCATAGCGGAGTTCTTGTACTTTTTCAAAGGGCAAAACAATTTCCTCAGGGAACAAAACCCTTGTTCCTTTACCAAAGTAACTACTAATAACAGCATCGTAAAAAGCAGTGTGACGAAAAGCCTTTGCAGCTAAATAGAAACGCGTTTTAAGGCTGGTAGAACCGCTATCCGTTAGTTCATCTATGACTTGCTGGTAGTCTTGTGGATCCACCAAAACGGTAACACTTTCCCAGTTCTTTGCGGCTGCTCTTATAAGGGTGGGGCCTCCAATGTCAATGTTCTCGATGGCATCTCCCATTGTAGCGTTTTCATCAAGCACGGTCTCCTTAAAAGGGTAAAGGTTGACTACCACTAGATCGATGGGTTCAATACCGAAGAGAACAAGCTGAGCCATGTGTTCTGGGTTACTCCTATTTGCTAAAATGCCTGCATGAACAAATGGATGAAGGGTTTTTACCCTGCCATCGAGGATCTCTGGAAAACCGGTAATATCAGAAACCTGCACGGCGTCAACGCCGCTTTCCTTTAGAAGGTTGTAGGTACCACCAGTGGAGATAATCTCAAAACCAAGCTGTTTCAGCTCTTTGGCAAGTTCCACCACACCTTCTTTTCTTGACACACTTATGAGTGCTTTTCTTTTTTGCACCACTGTCACACCTCGTTTCTTCCTTCCGAGTCTCCACTTGACGCCGGTAGTATGCGAACTCGCCTGCCATTCATCACTACTCTGCCTTCAGAAATGAGCTTTATGGCAGTAGGCAAGACCCTGTGTTCCAACTGCAGAACCTTCTCGGCAATGGTGTCAGGCGTATCGTCGTCTTCTATTTTGACTACTTCCTGTAGAATGATGGGGCCTGCATCCACGCCAGCATCAACAAAGTGCACCGTGCAGCCGGTGTACTTCACTCCACTTTCGTAAACGGCTTCGTGTACCTTCATGCCGTAGAACCCCTTACCACAAAAAGATGGTAAGAGTGCCGGATGTATGTTGATAATCTTTTGTGGAAAATGTTCTACTACTTTGGGGCTTAATATGGTCAAGAAGCCTGCAAGCACTACCAGATCTGGGTTTAGCATGGTCAGAAGGTCGAGCAAAGCATCTTGAAACTGAGATTTCAGATCCTTTTTAGAAAGTACATAGGTTGGAATGCCGTGCTGTTTTGCTCGCTCCAAGGCGTAAGCATCTTCCTTATCGCTGATAACAGCCTTTATGTTTACTTGAAGCCAGCCTTCGTCGACAGCGTCAATAATGGACTGAAGGTCAGTACCCCTACCAGAAACCAGTACAACAATGTTCACGGCAAAATCACCTGGCGGTTTCCAGGAACCACTTTGCCAATAATTTGTGCTTTGTAATCTGCGGCAGCGTTTATCCTGTTTATAGCCTCTGAGGCATGCTGCTGAGGAATGATGAGTACCATGCCTATCCCCATGTTGAACGTTCGGTACATTTCCACCACTTCCACCTCTCCCAATTTTTGAAGCAAGGTGAAAATGGGCGGCACCGTCCAACTGTCTTTGTAAAGTTTCACAGCGGCGCCCTCTGGCAGAACTCGAGGCAGATTCTCAAGAAGTCCTCCACCGGTTATGTGAGCAGCAGCCTTTATGGGCAAACCCTCAAGCTGCTCGAATGCGCGGACATAGATGAGCGTGGGTGTTAGAAGCTCCTCTCCCAAGGTTTTACCAAGCTCCGGCAGGTCATCGCTAACATTGTAATGATGCTGTTCAAAGAGTATTTTTCTTACAAGGGAATATCCGTTGCTGTGAAGCCCAGAAGAAGCCAAACCAATAACGGCATCTCCCACAGAAACCATCTCAGGATTAATAAGCTCTTCTTTCTCTGCAACCCCTACGCAAAAGCCTGCCAAGTCGTACTCACCCTCTGGGTAAAAGGACGGCATCTCAGCTGTTTCACCACCAACTAAAGCGCACTTAGCCATGGTGCAGCCCTGAGCGATGCCTTTTATGACATTCACCCCTATGGTTTCATCCAACTTGCCGCAGGCAAAGTAATCTAAGAAGAATAAAGGTTTTGCTCCAGTAGTAACAACATCGTTTACGCACATGGCCACCAAATCGATGCCCACTGTGTCGTGCTTGTTCATCATGAAAGCGATTTTTAACTTGGTACCCACCCCATCAGTGCCAGAAACCAAAACAGGATTCTTGTAGCCTTTCAGCTCCACCAAAGAAGCAAAGGGGCCAATGCCTTCCAAAACAAAATCGTTTAGCGTACCCTGTGCCAGTAATTTTATCTTCTCAACAAAGGCATCCGCCTTCGAAATGTTTACGCCTGCATCTTCGTATTTCATCACTTATTCACCCTCACTTTTTCTCAAAGAGGTACTTATTGCCCTCTTTGGGGACGTCCATGGGGTAGCTGCCATTCAAACAACCCGTGCACAGACTGGACATGCCAACGCTCTTTATTAAACCTTCCAGACTTAGAAAGTGCAAACTGTCGGCATCAACAAGCTTTCTGACTTCTTCTGGTGGCATCTGAGCGGAAATAAGCTGTTTGCGCGTAGGCATGTCAATGCCAAAGTAGCATGGCATGACGATTGGTGGAGAACTAATCCGCAGGTGCACTTCCTTTGCACCGGCTTCCTTGAGTAACCTGACCAGGCGCTTCATGGTAGTACCCCTGACAATGGAATCATCCACCAATACGATACTCTTGCCCTTTACAAGTTCCTTAAGCACGTTGAGCTTAACCCTGAGGTTGGCTTCTCTCATGCTCTGTTCAGGCGCTATGAATGTGCGCCCTACGTATTTGTTTTTAATGAGTCCATCCACGCTGGGTATACCGGACTCGGCTGCGTACCCACGCGCGGCGGAATTTCCTGAGTCCGGTACGGGCACTATCCAGTGAGCATCCACGGGTGCTTCTCTTGCAAGTTGCCTGCCCATCTCCATGCGGGTAAGGTACACACTAACGCCGTCAATCACGCTATCGGGACGGGCAAAGTAAATGTACTCAAAGACGCAGTGCATGGGACTCAGAACATCAGGCTCAGCCTTAAGTGACCTCACTTGAGTCTTGTCTACTTCATCGATGAGGATAATTTCACCCGGCTCAATGTCCCTGATAAGCTGAGTGTTGACTACGTCCAAAGCACAAGATTCAGATGAAAGAACATAACCCACTTCACTCCTGCCCAAACAAAGTGGCCTTATACCATTGGGGTCTCTGACTCCAGCAAGCGTGTTGTCAAAGAGCACCAGCAGCGCATAGGAACCCTTTATGAGCTTCATTACCTCAAGAAGGGCATTTTCAAACCCTTTGTGGAGATTCTTTGCAATGAGGTGCATGATGATTTCGGTGTCGGAAGTAGTCTGGAAGATTCTGCCTTCCTTTTCCAGAGAATCTCTGAGCTGTTCGGCATTTATGAGGTTCCCATTATGTGCCACCGCAATGGAGTGACCACGCAAATGAGCCACCAGCGGTTGAGCATTAAACAAACTGGGCGCTCCCGTAGTGGAATAACGCACATGCCCAATACCCACACTACCCTTGAGTGACTTTACCTTGGTTCTGTCAAAAACTTCACTGACCAGGCCCATGCCCTTCTGCACGTGAGCTTCGCTGCCGTCATAAACGGCAATGCCAGCGCTTTCTTCGCCGCGATGCTGTAATGCTTGCAGCCCGTAGTAGATGTAGACGGAAGCCTCAGGGTTATCCAATACCACCCCGAAAACGCCGCAGTTCTCTTTCATCAAAGACCCTTCATGGACCATTCCAATCCCCACCTATAATGGTCTGCACATTGGCTTAGAGGCACATCAGCGACTTCTTCTCCATTCACCCTTATGAGCAAACTCTCCCCGCCTACAGTGCCTAAAACTGTCGCTGGCACCCCATATTGCTCAGCAGCCGTTAGCACAGCCTCTAAATTGTTGCTACTTATTGACACCACTGCCCTACCTTGAGATTCTGAGAAAAGAGCGACGTCTGGCCGCTGTAACGTAGACAGGTTTACTTCAATGCCCCTTTCACCGCACAGTGCACATTCTGCCAAAGCGATGGCCAAGCCGCCTTCAGAGATATCGTGGGCAGATTTGAGTAGCCCCGCTCTGATGAGCTCGCGAATCAATTCTTGCAGTGCTTTTTCCCTTTCCAAATCAACAACAGGTGGTTTTCCTCTTACCAGACCATATTGCATTTGCAGGTATTCACTACCACCAAGCTCACCCTTGTCTTCCCCCAGCACGAGAACCAAATCGCCATCATCTTTGAAACCCATTGTGCACAAGCAAGAAACATCATCAATCAGCCCTGCACAGCCAATCACAGGTGTCGGGTAGATGGGCCCCAGCTCTGTTTCGTTGTACAAGCTTACGTTGCCACTAATAACCGGTATATTCAAAACTTGACAGGCATCCCTAATGCCTTCAATGCAGCGTTGCATCTGCCAGTAAACAGCAGGGTCTTCAGGATTACCAAAATTCAGGCAATCGGTTATGCCCATGGGCTGGGCTCCCACCATGCTCAAGTTCCTTGCCGCTTCAGCCACGGCGGCCTTTGCTCCTTCATAGGGGTCTAAATAACAATACGTGCTATTGCAGTCGGTGGTAAAAGCCAATGCCTGCTGCTTACCTTTTATGCGGACCACGGCAGCATCCATACCCGGTTTAATAGCGGTGTCTGTCCTGACCATGTGGTCATACTGCTCAAATACCCATGCTTTGGAAGCGATGTTGGGTGATTTTAAAAGTTCTAATAGCGTGCACGCCAGATCAGCTGGAGGCTGTAAAGCTGCCATGTCAAGGTCCTGAATGTCTTTTAGATGTTCAGAAGGTATCCCTTCGCGGACATACTGGGGAGCGCCCTCTGCAAGTAGTTGAGCTGGCAGTTGTGCCACCACTTCACCCTGATAACGTACTTGTAGCCACCCATCATCGGTTACACGGCCCATAACAGCAGCGTGTAGTCCCCATTTTTCCATGATTTGATTTATTTGATCTTCCTTGCCTTTTTCCACTACCAGGAGCATGCGTTCTTGAGATTCAGAGATGAGAATCTCATGGGCAGCCATGCCCTCAGCTCTAAGTGGGACACAGTCTAAGTCCAGCTCCATGCCCACACCCCCACGAGCAGCCATCTCAGAAGCCGATGAGGTTATGCCAGCGGCTCCCATATCCTGAACAGCCACCACAAAGCCTGTCTCGTAAGCTTCCAAACATGCCTCAATGAGCAATTTCTCCATGAAAGGATCGCCCACCTGGACCGAGGGCCGTTTGGAGGCGGACTGCTCGGAAAGTTCCTCCGAGGCGAAGGTGGCCCCATGGATCCCGTCCCGGCCGGTCTTGGCCCCTACTATCATTATGGCCGCCCCGATTTCATTGGCCACCGCCAGGGCTATTTCATCGGTTTTTACCAAACCCACGCACATGGCATTGACCAGGGGATTGCCCTGGTAAGAGGGATTGAAGTATACCTCGCCCCCCACGGTGGGGATGCCCAAGCAATTGCCATAATCGCCGATCCCGGCCACCACCCCCGACAACAGTTCCCGCACCCGGGCATCGTCGAGGGGACCGAAGCGCAGTGAGTTCAGGCTGGCGATAGGCCGGGCCCCCATGGTAAATATGTCGCGGACGATCCCGCCCACTCCGGTAGCCGCTCCCTGGTAAGGTTCTATAGCCGACGGGTGGTTGTGGCTCTCGATCTTGAAGACCAGGGCCTGCCCGTCGCCGATATCTACCACCCCGGCGTTCTCGCCCGGTCCCTGGATCACCTGGGGCCCCTGGGTGGG
>DMVM01000029.1 GCA_003476705.1 Coprothermobacter sp. | reverse complement strand
TTTGACACCACCGAAGCTCATATAACCCTGAAGGGTGGTAAACCCGTTAACTTGGTTATTGACGAGGCTTATGATACCTCAACCTACCATCCATTCAAAGGAAATATTGATCTCCAGAAACTTGAGAATTTTATAAAAGAACATGGAAGAGAAAACATCGCTTTCATGCTCATCACTGTCACATGCAACACCGTAGGCGGACAACCCGTGTCCATGGAGAACATAAAACAAGTATCAGAAATATGCAGACGTTATGGCATAAGAGTTTTCATCGATGCTGCACGTTTTGCAGAAAACGCCTACTTCATAAAGACCCGTGAAGAAGGCTACCAGGATAAGAGCATACCAGAAATCGTGCGAGAAATGTTCAGTTACGCCGATGGTTTCACCTTCAGTGCCAAAAAGGATGCTTTGGTGAACATTGGAGGCATGATCGGCATAAAAGACGATGAAGAACTTTACATGAGACTTCGAGAACTGGTCATCGTTTATGAAGGTTTCCCCACCTACGGCGGATTGGCAGGTAGAGATTTGGAAGCCATGTCCAGGGGGCTCAGGGAAGTACTCAGCTTTGACTACTTGGAGTCCCGCATAAGCCAGGTGCAGTACTTAGGTCAACTGCTCACCGAAGCGGGCATTCCCATCCAAACACCCGTAGGCGGGCATGCCGTGTTCGTGGATGCAGGTAAAATGCTCCCACATTTGCCCTGGGACAGTTTTCCCGGTGTTGCCCTAACAGCAGAACTGTATTTGGAAGGTGGTGTGCGTGCAGTGGAAATTGGAAGCCTGCTCATGGGCAGGCAAGCGCCAACCGAACTGGTACGACTTACCATACCACGCCGCGTCTACACTGACAATCACATGGCATATGTGGCAGAATGCCTTAGTAACATAAACAAACGCCGTGACCAAGTACGCGGAGTAAAAATCACTTACGAGCCACCCGTCCTAAGACATTTCTTAGCCCGTTTTGAGTGGGCTTAAACACATCTCTCGGTGGGGCGTAAGCACACCTTGGCTGCGCCCCTTTTTGTTATTGCCTCTTATGTGGGGACAATTCCGGGGTTACCGGCGTAGCACTTCCATTCTTCAATTTAAACAGCTTGCTCCTTATTGTTGTTGCCATAGCGTTGATAGCAGAAAGTGTAATAACATAGTTGGAGTGAACACATTGTCATGCTACAATTTCGCTGTGTGAGGGGCTACTAGGACACAAAAGAAGGCGAATGCATTAAGGAACAAAGAAGTCCGGGGGCTAGCAAGCTATCAATAGTGTAAATGTAAATTCGCCGTATGTTTCATCTGCACTACGCCAATATATGTGGCCCCATAAAGCAGCACATTGATCAAAGAAACTACGTCGTTGAAAGTATTACAAGGGGGGTGTACTATGAAACGGTACAAAAAATTATCAACTGCAGTGTGGGTTATTGGGATAATTCTGGTAGTTTTTGCCATCGTTCTTCTACTCTTTGGACTAATACCTTCTAAAGAAGATATGGCTACATATTATATCTTGGTTGCGGATCACGCACTGCCTTTTATATTGTTAGCTCTACCATTAGCCATAGGTTTTGACATAATTGCGTGGACAATCGGTGTCATAATATGGCTCTTCGGATACGGTACATGGCCTGACAAAGCTTTAGAGATTGTCCTTAGCGCTCATCCTGTAATCCACCATGTTTTCTACGTCGTTTTCTTGCTTCTTGGCTTATTTGTAATGGTAGTTTTGCCATATTGGATCTTCTCAGTTGTAAGAAAAGCTATGAACACTCAGAAACATCTTGATTGGGGAAGCAGTATAGTCGGAACTATTACATTGGTTATGGGAATACATATTCTTGCGCACTTCTTATCGCCCCGAGGTATAGCTATACCGATCATTGATTATGTAGTAGAAATACCAGCTCTGGCTACTGGCATTCTTTTACCTCTAAAATACAAACGAATTGATTACAATTTTCTCGCTGGGATCATTGGTATGGTCTATGGCAATTTACTTTTTGCTACCCACCTTGACGATCCATCTTTTTCCATTTACAGTATTTGGTTCATAATCTATGCTGTTAGAGGCATTTTGCAGGTACGCACATATAGAACTGTAGCGCCTTCACAATATTCCGTGCTTATGGTCTTGAACTTGCTCCTCTTGGTTCTTGGTCTGTTAGGCGTAGCACTTCCATTCTTCGCATTAGGCAGCTTGCCTCTTGTTGTTGCCATAGCTTTGATAACAGAGCGTGTAATAACATGGCTGGAGTGAATAACCTAAAGGAAATGTACTATGAAATGTTTTAGAGCTCCAATAACCATGGGCCTTCACAATCCTATTTTGCGAAGATCCACCTTCTGTGGCTAGGATTTTGGGCATTGTCAGTTTATTTAGTCATGCTGCCTCTTAGCATGGTTTGCTCCAAATCTTCATAGGTCATTAAGCGCAAGCCACTTTGGTCCAGTAGGTACAGTTGATCGCACACTTCCGAAATGAACTTCCTGTCATGGGAGGCTGCTACTATACCTCCCTTAAAGGACCTCAGTGCCTTCCTGATCTCAGGACCCGAAAGCGGGGAAATATTCCTGGTGGGTTCATCTCAAAGGAGAAGCTCAGGACGCCTAAGAACCATCCTTAGAAAATACAGTTTTGCCCTTTGACCACCTGACAACTCCTCAATGGGATGTACCATTTCTTCTCTGGTGAATTTCATACTTCCAAGGTGGGTGCGGATCGCAGTCTGCTCTTCCTTTGTACCTTCCACCGTCAAAAATTCTATGGCTGATTGCTTAGGTTCCATTTCCTCTGCGTAGTCCTGAGGCATGTAACCAAAACGAATGGTATTCTGCTTACTCAGGTAACGAAGTACTTCTTTTAGCAAGGTCGTTTTGCCAGCGCCGTTTGCGCCCACGATGCACACCTTTTGTGGACCCATAACAAACAGATTTATGTCTCTGCTCAGCAGTTTATCGCCTGCTCTTAGTTCACTCAGGTGAAAATCAAGAAGCACTTTTCCCTTAGGAACCGTAACGTTTTCGTCGAAGGTAACAAGGATGCTTTCTTCAAAAGCCGGCAGCGGCGTCATGTTCTCTTTCTGCTTTTCAAATCGGCGCCCCATGGCTTTCACAGAGTGCATCTTGTCTTTCAAATTCTTTGCTTCCGCAGGCGAGCCTCTGGAAACTGTGCGCAAGGCATATTGAACACTACTGTAGATGCGCCTGTAATTTTCCATTTTCTTTTCATACTCTTCCCGTTCCTTCTGCGCCAGCTTCGTCTGCCTGCTTATGCGGCTTTCTCTACTGCTCACATAATCACTGTATCCTTGTCTGGCGATAGTGTAAAAGGGTTTCGTTTTCTTAATGAGCTGTTCAATGTGAATTATGGTATTCGCGCAGTTTTCCAGGAGTACTTCATCGTGCGATACAAAGACTACCGGTACAACGGCTTCCTTTATAAACTGCTCCAGCCACCGAACCGACCATATGTCCAAATCATTGCTTGGTTCATCTAGCAGCAGCAGTGTTGGATGCTTCATCATCTGGCAGAGCAGTTGAAATTTGATCTTTTCCCCACCTGAAAGGTTTTTAACAAAGATATAGGAAGACAGGAGCTCAAGTGGAAAGCCCATACTGCTGGCAAATTTGTGAAGCTCAGAATAATCTATCTCTTCCATGTTGATATGGCTATTAAGGTAATTCAGCGTTGTCATGGAAAGATCCCTATCTGACATCACCTGCGGAAGGTAACCGATGATTTCGCCTTTTTTGTTTATTTCGCCTGTCACTTTCACGTAGTCTGCCACAAGGTTTTCATCTAAGATGGCCTTTAGCAGTGTTGACTTGCCGTTTCCTTCTTCCCCTATCAAAGCTACCTTCTGACTTTTTTCCAACGAGAAGTTAAAATCTTCTAGCAGCGTTCTTAAGTCTTTAAGCAGGTACAAAGTCAAGTTCCTTATTATAAGCATGGCGCTGCACCTTCCACAATTGATGCACAGTCAAAGATGAACCTTTCCACCCTCAGTAGTGTGGCAACAATAAGCGCCTTTATTATGATGGACCCAAAACCATATAAAAAGTAATAAATCTTATATTCTTTGGGGATTATATTCCATAGGAACTTGAACCCATGCACACCTTCCATGACTGAAAACGCCTCCTTCTTACTTTTCTTAGCCAAAAGCGAATACCAAAAACCATCGCCAGGGCTGAACCACGGGAGATTGTTTAGGCGTTACTCAGTCGCTAATGCATCTCTATGCCATGCCCTCCACTGCATATTTTAGCATTGGGCTGTTTAGTTAACCGATCTTACAACCCAGAGGTACTTCTCTATCCGGCTGAAGCAATACTACACCGTTTTCTGTGTATACGCCCAGCACTAGTACCTCAGAAACAAAGTCGGCAACCTGCTTCGGCGGAAAATTCATTACGGCGACAACCTCCTTGCCCACCAAGTCTTCCTTCTTGTAAAGTTCCGTAATTTGAGCGCTGGAGTTTTTCACACCCAAAGGACCAAAATCAATTGTAAGCTTGTAAGCAGGCTTCCTTGCCTTAGGAAAATCCTGTGCGTTTATCACTCTTCCCACTCTTATGTCCAAATCCATGAATTCCTCAAAGGTTGCCATTAAGCTGTTACCTCCTGTGGGTCCTGCGAGAATTGCAAAAAATCATATCTTTAAAGTTATGTCAGGAACAG
>DMVM01000053.1 GCA_003476705.1 Coprothermobacter sp. | reverse complement strand
TCTTTTTTTTTTTTTTTTTTTTTTTTTTTTTTTTTTATAAGAAGAAAGAAGATACACCCTTATAGTTATGCCCACGTAGTTACACTCCCTCTTATACGCCCTTATATTTTTTCAAAAATACCATATGCCATCCCACGGGTAGAGGTTAGTCTATCGGTGATAGACAATAGACCGATAGAATTGTGGATTTACCTCTCCTATGGTAAATATTTGACCATAGAAGAAGTAACTCCTACTGTTCCACTACCTTGACAGCTCTATATCCACCTCGGCCCTCACAGTAGATGGATTTGGTGTATACCTTATTATCCATCATCTTTGGGCAGTCGTGCCAAAGATAGAAGCATATACTATCTACTTCAAACTCATATGGTGTTAGATAATCAATGAAACTCATAGTTTTCCTCTATTAGTGTTTATTGTTATTATACCACAACTCCCCAACAATGTCAAGGAGTTGCGGTGAAAGTTTTGAATAGTTTTACCGTCCAGTTCTCCGGTTTATTAGTTTTTTCCGAGTTTTTCTCTGAGTTCGGCAATCTTAGCTTTGTCGCCACTCGCCAGAATCATATCTATATACTGTTCTGGCGTAAGTACTTTTACGCCAGACCTACGTTCAAACAGTTCCGACATCTTGAGCGTGAAAGCCGTTTTTCCTTTGAGGTATTCCACGCCCTTCGCCCGTAATACCCTTTGCGCTCGTACTCTCGCTCCCTCGATAAACAGTGTCAACATGTCCCCTTTTGGGAACGGTTCTGGAGTATCGTTCTCGAGTGTGATTACCGGTTTCTCCAGTTTGAAGTCCTCTGGTAGGTCTCCACCGGCAAGACTATTGGTCTGCATTTTTACTGTTTCCATATTATCCCTCGCTTTCTGTTGTGGTAATATAGAGAACCGGACGGTATCCTATTCACTTTTCAAAGAACAATGTCATACCGCCGTATGACATAGAAACCATTTTTGATTTCATGGCCACATCATACCAAACCAATTCGAGTTTGTCAACATCTATTTCATAACCACATGTTTTCATTGTGTTATTTACCACAAACCGTCCTAGTTGTGTTGTTTCCGACACACCCAAAGGGGGAAACGTAGAAATTTTTGGGCCATAAGGCAGAGTTAGATTATGTCCAGTTTTCACATTCCCACAATTTACCACATTGGACTACGTCCAACTACATTGTCAAGGAGGATGATGGGTTCATCTATGGTAAAAATTTTACCACAGGTCGAAACAGTAATGGGTATTTTAGTTGAGTTATTTCCACAAAAATTTGTCCTTGACAGCTAAGTAATTGTGTGTTATAATGGGTTTATAATAAGGAGGATATTATGACTAAACTCAGCGGTAGTAGGTTAAGAATGAGTGATGGTTCGATAAGAAAGTTTAAATCAGCTAAGAAACGTGAGGAGTTTGAACGTGTTGCTCAGGCCGTTAAACATGGATGGAGTCCTAGTAAGAGTGGAAGGAAACGTTAAGCAGGCGAACGAAGTGAGCTGAGAAATGGAGTGAGCTGAGAAATGGCCCAAGTAATACGAGTAATATGGTGCAATAACTGTCATAAATATTTAGGTCACTATGATGTAGAAAATGAGCTTAAGACGAAGGAAGTAGCTTGCGAGTGTGGTAGAGTAGTTTCAGTGGAGGTAGCATAGTGGGCGGTAACGGAAATAATAGATTTAAATACTTTGATAGTGATAGAGGCCCAGACCTACGGACGGTTCCTCCTTCTGACCGCAGAACCTTCGAAGTTTCCAAAATGTGGGATGTTCACCACGAAATCTCTCGCCTCGTCCTTCTGGGCCTCAAAAATACTGAAATAGCAGAGAAACTTGGTATCAGTGAGGCTATGGTCTCTTACACCCGTAACTCCCAAGTCGTAAAGGATAAGATGGAGCTTATGCAGGGTAAGAGAGATGCTGATACTATAGACATCATTGAAATAATTAAGGAGAAAGCTCCTAAGGCCCTCAAGTTGTTGGAGCAGATAATTGACAGAGAACAGGGCACTCCAGGAGAACTTGCCTCCATCGCTCTATCCGCCCGCACAGCAGAAAGCTGGCTCAACCGAGCTGGTTATCCAGAACAAAAACCAGGAATTAATATGCACCTACATGGCCACTTCACAGCACAGGATATTGAAGATATTAAAAAGCGTGCTGTGGAGAGTGGTCAAGTAATAGACGTCTAAGGAGGTTTGAAATGAGTGATATAGTTATAGCGAGTGATTATATTTCTGGAGGGTATGAAGCATTATCAGTAGATGCTGCAATCGGGTTTACTACTACAGAGATACTCCCGACATCAGGAGACTTCTCTGGTCAGCCTTGTCAAGAGGTATTTTGTACTCTCGAAACCGACCAGATACGTTTCACGTTAGATGGGACTACTCCCACTAGTCTTATAGGTCACCTGTTGGAGGTTGGTCAGAACCTCACCCTCAAAAATCCTTCAGATATTAAGAACTTTAGAGCAATAAAGGTAACAGCAGCTGCATCACTAAAGTGCACATTTAAGTTCGCTAAGCGAGCGTAAAGGAGACAGAAAATGAAGAAATATTTATCACTTATATTCTTCCTCCTCTTTACCTGTTCGTTGGTATATGGTCAGCCGATAAGTGGGGGAATGATAGGAGGTCCACCAAATGCTACTGAGACTACAAAAGGAGTAGTTGAACTCGCTACTACAGTTGAGGCAGCTGCAGGAACTGACACTGTAAGAGCAGTTACTCCTGCAGGTTTAGCAGCCGGTGTAGCGGCAATTCCTGGGATTGGAGCAAGTGAGACCTATGGCTCAGGTTGGAATGGAGATACTTCTGCCCCTGAGAAGGATGATGTTTATGACTATCTTCATCAAATAGACACTAACGATGATGGAGATGTAGATACCATAGACTCTACCCTTTGGGCCACTAAACTAAACGCAGCTGAGAAAGCTGCTGCTTCTGGTGTAGCCTCTCTCAATGGCTCTTCTTTGGTAGTCCAAAATCCTGCTAACGCAACGGCTACCCCCACAGCCTCAAAGATTCCTATTGCTGATGGGTCTGGTAAACTAACTGGTTGGGTTGATGCGGCTACTGAATCGGTAGCCGGTAAAGTTGAGCTTGCCACTGATGCCGAAACCGTAACCGGCACGGCTACGGATAAAGTTACGACTCCGGCGAACCTAACAGCCAAAATGGCTGCCCCTGGTGCTATCGGCGGAACTACGGCTGCCGCCGGAAAATTCACTACCGGCAATTTCTCAGGTCAAGTTGATGCTCCTGTTACCACAACCTCTCACAGAGCAACTGAAGTTGCAACCGCAGCCACTATGTACGGCAACGTCCATAAAATCACAGGTGCTTATGTCGTTACTTTACCTGCCGCTGTAGTTGGAATGTCAGGAACTTTCAGAGCTTCAACTGCGGCTGCTTTCTCAGTTGACTGTAATGGCTCAGACCATTTTGAAATGTTTGATGGGACGGTTATGAGTGCTGGTGAAAAGCTAACGTCCAGTGGCACTAAAAATGAGTTTGTAACCATTTATTGTGAATCGGCAAATACTTGGATTGTCATAGGCCAAAATGGTGCGTTTACTAACGGAGGTTAATCATGCGTAAGATACTTCCATTTCTTGTTTGCTTCTTCCTGCTCGTCTCTCAGTGTTTTGCTGTTGGATTAATAGGGAGAACGCAGGGACTTCGTTTAGTCGCCTCTGGCACATTCACTAAAGCCAATGCTCGTTGTTCTTATGTTGACGGAACCGCCTTTGCAGAAGCAAGCGGCCTTGACCTGTCTGCTTATGCAGGAACTGATTTAGGTTCGACCCCTTATTTTATCCAGATTGAGGATAGTGCTGGTAAGGTCTGTCAGGGCTATCTCGGCGCGGCTGGGGTAGGGGAGACGCTGGGTGCTGAACTATTAACGAATCCAACTTTCGATGCAAACACTACTGGATGGGAGCCGATAAATTGTACGATTGCCTCTGTTGCGGGTGGGCAAAGCAATAATTGTTGTGAATTAACAAGGACAGGCGGAACAACACAATATTTTAGAGTGGTTTCTACAACCCCTGCGGTTGGTGCATTGGTAAAAGCTTCTTTTTATGTAAAAAGTGGAACATCTGGCAATGAATCTTATTCCCTTGATGTTCATTCAAATTCTCCGACTATATGGATAGCATTTACAAACGGAACTTCTTCGGATTCTTGGGTTCAGGCTTCAGGTTATATGGTTAATCCGGGCACAGGAAGTTTTTGGTTTATTCCAATAAAAAATACTGCAACCGCAGGTACAATGCTTTTTGACGAGACAAGTCTTAAAACAGTAGCCGACTGCGCCGTCACCGGACTCCATGTTATGAGTACCAAGAACGGAACGACTCAGAACTGGGCAAGTCAAGCGAGTGGGTTTAACTATGGCGATTCAAGTGGGTATAAGTATAGGGTTTATAAGGTGAACTAACCCCTGCCAAAAGCGAGGATTACAAAAGGGGGACAACAACGCTTATCCTTTCTCGTTGATAAATGGGGGGCTGAAATGCCTCTCTACCCCCTTCCTTAAAAGGTGATGATATGGATATATCAGTCAGGGAAATAAGAGAAAAATTAACCCCGCTACTTTGTTCTTTGCGAATTGGAAGCCGGAAGTGCAAAAATCCAAGATGCGCGAAAGCAATTAATGATATTCAGGAATGGATTGATAACATTTATATTGTTGACCAAAAGGAAAACCCGCATTGTATTGGCGAACATAAGGACTGGACAAGATGAAGATTAGAGACTACCTCATCAAGAATGAAGGATTAAAGCTTAAGCCTTATCGCTGCACGGCTGGCAAGTTGACAATCGGCGTGGGGAGGAATTTGGAAGACAATGGCATTGCTGAAAAAGAAGCTCTTTATATGCTCGATAACGACATCAAAGGCAGCATTTCTGATTTAAAGATTATTTTTCCTAACTGGATTTTAATCTCTCCTAATCGGCAAATGGTGCTTATTGATATGCGCTTCCAATTAGGTGCAACAAGGTTTCGGAAATTCAAAGTTACCATTCAGGCAGTCAAAGATGAGAATTGGGTAAAGGCAGGCAGGCAGATAGGTAATTCCCTTTATGCTAAACAAGTTCCGAACCGGGCGAAGGCAAACATTAAACTGATGGTGGAGGGCTAAAATGGATTATCCAACTACTTTAGCGATCATAGGTTCTACCGCATTTATAGCCGGTGGTGGATCAAGTATTTTTAAAACTCTTTATGGAAAAAAAGTATGTGATCTTCATGGGGCACTCATGTCTGATATAGTTACAATTAAATATGCTGTTGCCAGAATATCCGCTTATGTGGCTGATAAATCAACACAAGAGGGAAGAAATTTAGACGAGGAAATAATGAAAAAAATGATGAATAAATAAAGGAGCACTATGAAAAAATTAATTTGGTTGGTTCTGTTTATGTTTTTATCAAGTTGCTATTTGGCGGGGTGCGCTAAGACGTTAGCACACCGGGAATATTTTGATCCGGCTACCGGTAATAAAATTGCTATTGAAGACTTGACCATGAGCAGGCCGATTTTTGCCTCTATGGGTGCAGGTTCAACAAGTCCAAGTGGGACGATTACAATGAACTCCGCCTCGTCCATATCGGTTGAGCAGTTAATGTCAATAGCCCTACAGGGTTATGCTAAATATATAAGTGGTGGGCTTATGTCTACGCCAGCAGCTACCCCTATGATAGGCCCTACGATTAACCCATTTAACCCTGAACCTATACCGACAAGATAGGAGTAAGTAGTGAGAGTCAGACTATACGCACCAGAGGAATATTGGAACTTGCCGTCCCCTATAAAATGT
>DMVM01000017.1 GCA_003476705.1 Coprothermobacter sp. | reverse complement strand
TCAGACCCAAGTTTTCCGGCCCAAAGGCCACATCTTCTTCAACCACGGATGCCACAATCTGGTTCTCGGGATTCTGGAAAACAATACCTACCTTGATTTGATAATCTCTGCCAGCAGTGCTAATCTCCATGCCGTCAATAAGCACTTTCCCAGAAGTGGGCAAAAGCAGTCCTTTGATGACTCTGGCTAACGTGGTTTTTCCGGCACCGTTGCCGCCCACTAGAACGGTAAAACGACCGGGGTAAACATTCATGGAAACGGACTGGAGAATTGACCTACCCTCCAGTCCGTAAGAGACTTCCTGAACTTCTATCATTTGCTCCAGCGCACTATGGCTGTAGGAGCACCGTCACCTTTTCTAAAACCTGTCTTGAGAACTGTGGTGTAACCACCATTAACTTCTGCAAAACGTGGAGCAATTTCGTCAGTAAGCTTCTTAACTAGCTCACGGTCGCCCAAGTGTTTCTCCACTAAACGTATGTCATGCAGTTCTTTACTTTTCGCATGAGTTACCAGTTTATCTGCGAACCTTTTTAGCTCTTTGGCTTTTGGAAGTGTCGTTTCAACCTCTCCATGTATTACAAGCTGTTTTGAAAGAGTTCGCAACAAGGCTATTCTAGCTTCAGTTTTTCGTCCTAATTTGCGGCCATCAACTCTGTGTTTCATCTTCAGTACCTCCTTCCAAATATGCAGCCAATTTGTTCCTGATTTCCTCCAGCCTTACGGCACCAATACCAGGAATTGACTCGTTGTGCTCCAGCACATCCACTAAATCCCTTACTGTATTGATGTTCGCCTTCTCTAAATGGGTCAACACAGCCCTTGATAGATTCAACATTTCTACACTTGCATCAAGGTTCTCATCAGAAATTGCTTGCTCTTCTAATGCTTCTTCGCCAGCCGCCGCTTCTTTGGCTTCAGCTACCTTCCTGAACTCCTCACTTAGAAAATTCGCTGCTTGTCTTATCACTTCCACTGGATCAACGGCCAAATTAGTGTACACAATAAGTTCTAAGCTCTCAAAGGTACCTGGCTCGTCCACAATAGCCGGCGTCACATGGTATTCGGCACGCCTCACAGGAGAAAAAGAAGTGTCCAGGTAAATAGTTCTAAAGGGAAATTGGTAGAGCTTTTTGTTGTCCTCCACTGTGCGGTAGCCAACACCATTAGTTAAGTAAATCTCCATATAGATTTCGCGATCAGTAGATACTGTAAGTATGGTCTGATCAGGGTTGAAAACCTCAACATCGGCATCAGGTACAATGTCAGCAGCCTTAATTTCAGCAGGTCCTTTCGCCTTAATGTAAAGGACTTTTACTCCATCACCGTAGTACTTAAACAGGACTTTCTTCAGATTAAGGCCAATCGTCAAGCCATCTTCTACTACACCTTCAGGAACCATGAATTCGTGATCAAGGCCCTCAAGCCTGAATCCCAAAACTCCCGTACCGCCAATTTGACCCAGCAGAACACGTCTTAACGCATTACCTAAGGTGATTCCCTCACCCTCAGGCAGATTCAGTACCGACAGTTTTGCTGCGCGTTGAAGTTCGCCAGTCTCCCTGTCAACACTTCTGCCTAAATCAGCAACCTCAAAAACCTTTTCCATTATGACTTCACCAAGCCTTATCTCGAATAGTATTCAACGATGAGTTGTTCATTAACGGCAACTGGTATTTCCTCGCGGCTAGGCACCCTCAAGTATGTCCCTTCAAGATTCTCCACATCCACATTCAGCCATTCCAAGTTTGGACGACCCTCATTCATTGCTACACTCTTTTGTACATCAGGGTTATCCTTGAGATCTTTGTCCAATGTTATTCTGTCACCAGGTTTTACTAGGTAAGATGGAATATCCACCCTCTTGCCATTCACCATGACATGACCATGCCTAACCCAGTTTCGCGCCATTTTAATGCTGCTGGCAAATCCCATGCGCTGAACTACAGCATCTAAACGACGTTCTAGAAGTTGCAATAGAGCTGTACCAGTTGCTACACCTTTCTGAGACATAGCCGTCGAGAAATACCTGCGAAGTTGTGTTTCCGTAATCATGTATGAATGTCTCAATTTTTGCTTCTCTTTTAGACGTAGGCCATATTCGGTATCTCTTCTACCTCTGCGGGTAGGTCCATGCTGTCCCGGTGGAAAAGCCCTTCTTTCCATGGGGCATTTTGGACTTAAGCACTTCTCGCCCTTCAGAAAAAGCTTAACGCCGGATCTACGGCATATCCTACAACTTGGTCCAGTATATTTCATATCCTTTTCTACCTCCTCATTCCTATACCCTGCGAGCCTTAGGAGGCCTGCAGCCGTTATGCGGTATGGGGGTTACATCCTTTATGGATTTAACATCCAAACCAACTGCCTGCAAGGCTCTTATGGCTGTTTCTCGCCCTGGGCCAGGGCCCTTTACGAAAACATCTATTTCCTTCATTCCGTAAGTCTGTTGAACTTTCTTTGCAACACTCTCCGATGCCAATTGGGCAGCATAAGGCGTGCCTTTCCTTGTTCCTTTGAAGAAAAACCCTCCAGAAGCCCAAGCAAGTACTGCACCGTTGGGATCAGTAATGGTTATGATGGTATTGTTAAAGGTTGAATGAATATGAGCAACCCCATAGGGTACATATCTGCGTTCTTTCCTTTTTTTCTGAGCCACTTTTAAAACACCTCCACGATTAGTTTAAGACTATCTCTTTCCTTTTTTTGCACCGACAGTTTTACGTGGACCTTTTCTGGTTCTGGCATTGTGCCTTGTGCGTTGCCCTCTTACGGGAAGCCCTCTTTGATGCCTAATCCCACGGTAACACTTTATGTCCATGAGCCTTTTAATGTTCATGGCAACTTCACGCCTTAGATCGCCTTCCACTTTATAGTGAGCAGTGATGTAGTCCTGAAGAGTGTTAATCTGATCAGGTGTTAATTCACCAAGTTTTTGCATAGGATCAATACCCATAGCTTCACAGATGTCCTCTGCTGTAGACTTACCAATTCCATAAATCCTTGGTAGTGCGAATACAACCCTCTTGTTATCTGGCAACTCAACTCCAACAATACGTGCCACCTAACTGCACCTCCTAACCTTGTCTCTGCTTGTGCTTCGGATTCTCACAAATGACATACACACGGCCTTTCCTTCGCACAATTTGGCATTTGTCACAAATCTTTTTTACTGACGGACGAACTTTCACCTCAAGATCACTCCTTCTAAAGTCTGTAGACTATTCTTCCGCGATCAGGATCGTAAGTAGAAATCTCCACCTTAACCTTGTCACCCGGTAAAATGCGTATAAAATTCATACGCATTTTACCAGAAGTGTAAGCCGTAATTACTTTACCGCCAGGAAGTTGCACCTTAAAAGTTGCATTGGGCAGCTTCTCTAAAACGATCCCTTCAACTTCTATGACATCTTTCTTTTCAGACGACATTAATCATTCCCTCCGCGTGATAAATCACGCAAAAAACGCCTTATTTCTTCATCAGAAATACGTTCCACTTTTAACCCTACACCTTCCACGTGCTTTCTACTCTTTTTTTTGGACTTCTCAATGGGCCATTTTTCGCCGTCGCTCAAGAAAACGTACCTATGATTCTCAGCAACTACCACAAACAATCGCCCTTTGGTGCGTCCGCTGACAGATTTTACCACATCACCCACAGAAATGTNNTCAGTGACTGCCACAGTAAACTCAAAGTGAGCCGCATTAGTGTGATCACAAGTTCTTACTGTCCAACCATCAGATTCGATGACCACACAACCGCTACCTTCTGTGAACATCGGTTCCACGGCTAGGAACATATAAGGCTCTAGTACAGGACCAGTATGGAGACGCCCAAAATTCGGTATGGGAGGATCCTCGTGCATATGTCGGCCAATACCATGACCAGTAAAATCCCTTACAATGCCTACTCCAGCTTCTTGAGCCACTTCCTGTATTTGTGCCGATATATCCCCTAAATGAATCCCAGGCTTTATCTTAGACACGCCGCTTCGCAGAGCCTTTAGCGTAACATCACAAAGCTTTTTCTTACCCTCCTGCGCAGGCGGCAGAATGACCGTGAAAGCTGCATCGCTGTTCCATCCATCATAGATCAGACCCAGGTCAATACTAACTAATTGTCCTGGCAGCAGCGGTCTCTTGGAAGGTATGCCATGAATAACCACATCGTCCACTGATATGCACACGGATGCCGGGAAACCGCCATAGCCCTTAAATGAAGGTATGGAATTCAAAGACAAAATCAGCTTCTCGGCTATGGTGTCTAGCTCCTCTCCTGTAATACCAGCGACTACTTCTTCTCTGAGTTTGTAGATAACCTCTGTAAGTCGCAGACCAGCTTCACGCATGTGCTTCAAGGCACTCTTGTCATAGACCATTCTTAAGCATCACTCTTTCCAGAAACTTGCTTATTTCAGAAGGTGTCTTAGTAGCATCAACGGCTACATGTTTACCTTTACTGCGGTAGTGTGATCTGAGTTCCGATGCGTAGGAATAGTAGTCAGAAAGACGCTTCCTTATTACATCCTCGCTATCGTCAGAGCGTTTTACCAATGTGCTACCATCATTAGGGCATTTGCCTGGTTGATTGCCCACATATCCACAGGTAGGGCAGTAATAGCGATTTAATAACCTTCTTAGTGCCTCTTCATCAGGCAAGGAAAATTCTACAGCAGCCAGTAGTTGAGCACCTGTATTCTCAGCCCAATCATCCAACATTTTCGCCTGATTTTCATTTCTAGGGAAGCCGTCAAATATGATTTTTGAATCAGCTCCTGCTTTGTCCAAGAAATCTTTTACTAGACTAAACGTTACATCGTCAGGTACTAGGGCGCCTTTTTCAACAAATTCTTCCACCTTGCAGCCAAGAACTGTCTTCTCCTTTAGGTGTTTTCTAAATAATTCGCCAGTGGAAAGATGAATCCACCCATAATATCTTGAAAAATACTGGGCCTGAGTACCTTTACCAGACCCAGGTTTTCCAAGAAAAACAACGTACTTCACCATATCTAGAGCTCCAAGAAGCCTTTGTAATGCCTAAGCTGGACATATGCCTCAAGCTGGCGGAAGATTTCTAAAGCCACACCAATGACGATAAGCAAGGACGTACCGCCGAAAAGGAAAAGTCTCCCCATACCGAATAATTGCATGAACAGGTCGGGAAGCACCGCAACCAAGCCCAAAAATATGGACGCAGGCAATGTGAGACGATAAATGACGCCTGCAATATAGTCAGCTGTTGGCTTACCTGGACGTATTCCAGGTACGAAGCCACCTTGTTTTTGGATATTCTTTGCAATTTCGTCAGGATCATACGCAATGGTGTTGTAGAAATAGGCGAAGAATATAACCAAAATAAAATATGCTAAGTTGTACCAAATTGTCATGTGATTAAAATATGTACCCCACCACTGGGTGAAGCCCGATTGTGGAAACCACCCTGAAATAACCGTAGGTGCGTTAATAAACGCAGACGCAAAGATGATGGGCATAACGCCAGCTTGTAGAAGTCTTATGGGAATAGTGGTTGCTTGTCCACCATAAACCTTCGTGCCTCTGATACGGCTTGCGTACTGTACTGGAATCTTGCGTTCTGCTAAGTATGCCGCAGTGGTAATAAACACTAACACCAGACCAAAGATGATAGCAATGACTACCGAGATTGTGCTGGTACTAGCACTCTCTGAGGTTTGGAAAAACTGTATCAAGGATGGTACAACGCGAGCAAGAATACCAGAGAAGATGATGAGCGAAACACCATTTCCCAAACCTTTCATGGTAAATACTTCACCAAGCCAAACCAAGAACATGGAGCCCGCTGCCAATATTAAAGTGGTCACAACTGCTGATTGGAAACCTGGTGTGATAAGTGAAGAACCTCCCACAGCTAAACCGTAAGAGAAATAGAGGTAGGCGGCGTAGGACATGATAATAGATAGTACAGCTCCAAGCCACCTAACGTACATCTGCAGTTTCTTCCTACCCTCTTCGCCTTCCTTGCGAAGTTTTTCCAACGCCGGGAATATGACTCCTAACAGCTGCATGATGATGGACGCGTTAATGTACGGCAATACACCCAGGGTAAATATGGATATGGTGTAGTAAGATGATCCTCCCGTGAAGAAGTTAAGAATGCCCAAAAAACCTGCTTGTTCTTGAAGAACGTTGATAGCTTCAGGATTTACACCTGGTATGGGCAAGAATGTGCCTGCACGGAATATAACCAGAAACAGAACCGTGTACAAAATGCGGACACGTGTTTCTTTAAACTCCCACGATGCTTTCAGCACTTGCCACATTCAGTCCACCACCTCAACGGAGCCACCTGCAGCTTCTATTTTTTCTTTGGCTGATTTACTAACAGCGTGGACCTTTACTTGAAGAGCTTTTGCTATTTCACCTTGACCAAGAATTTTCACCTTTGCTGACAAAGAACTTACTAGTCCTGTATCTACCAGTGTGCCTATATCCACCACCGATCCACTCTCAAAACGATTAAGTTTTTCCACATTCACTACTTCATATTCAACCTTAAACGGGTAGTTCTTGAATCTCATTATTTTAGGCAACTTTTTGTAAAGGGGTGTTTGTCCTCCTTCGAAACCGCGTTTTCCGACACGACCAGACCGAGCTTTCTGCCCCTTATGGCCGAAGCCGGATGTCTTTCCGTGTCCAGAAGACGTGCCCCTACCAACTCTTTTCCTAGTGCTCTTAGCTCCAGGTGCAGGTTGTAGCGTATGCAATCTCATTTCCGATCACCTCATTACCTTTTAAGTATTTGCTCTATGGAAACGCCTCTTAATTCTGCAATTTCTCTGGGCCTTTTCAGAGACTTCAAAGCTTCCATGGTGGCATAAGCCAGATTCACAGGGTTGGTCGAACCCATGGACTTTGTGATTACATCCTTAATGCCAGCCATCTCCAAAATAGCTCTCACAGTCTGCCCTGCCAAAACTCCAGTTCCCTTTACAGCAGGCTTTATGAGTACAGTGGCAGTTTCGGCCTTAGCCGTGACCGTATGTGGCACCGTGGTACCCGCTAACGGGACCTCAATCATGTTCTTACGAGCGCGAGTTACAGCTTTTGCAACAGCATCAGGCACCTCTCCAGCCTTGCCAATGCCAACACCCACGTGTCCTTCGCCATCGCCTACCACTACCAGTGCTCTAAAACGAAGCCTTTTACCGCCTTTTACAACACGGGCAACCCTGCGAATCTCGATGACCCTTTCTTGTAAATTAGTCATGTCCATTCAAGCACACCTCCTAGAACTCCAACCCAGCTTCACGAGACGCATCAGCTAACGCCTTTACTCGTCCGTGATACTTATAGCCACCACGATCAAAAACAACCGTCTTTATACCTTTTTCCAACGCCCTTTGTGCGATCAACTTGCCAATAGCTGCTGCCTGCTCAGTCTTNNCCACTCTCATCATCGATGATTTGCGCATAGATGTGCCTGGAAGACCTGAACACGCAAAGCCTGGGCCTCTCAGCGGTCCCATTTATGTGCTTTCTTATTCTCTTATGTCTTATCCTTCTTAGTTCTGCCCTAGATGTTTCCACTATCAAACTCATGCACCTCCCACATTACTTACCTTTACCAACTGCTTTACCTGGTTTCAAAGTTCTTTGCTCGCCTTCGTACCAAATACCTTTGCCCTTGTAAGCATCGGGGATTCTATATCTTCTAATATTTGCAGCAACCTGCGTTACCAACTGTTTGTCAATGCCACTAACAACCACCGTGTCAGCAGAAGGCACTTGAAACTGTATACCTTCAATGCTCTGGATAACCACGGGATGCGAGAAACCCAGTGACATCTGCAAATCCTTGCCTTTTAACTCGGCACGGTAACCCACACCACGAATCTTCAAGGTTACTGAAAACCCTTCACTTACTCCCGTAACCATGTTCTGTATAAGTGCACGGGTAGTTCCGTGAAGTGCTCTTACCTCTTTTTCTTCAGAGGCTCTCTCCACAATGATCTGGTCATCAATAAGTGAGATTTTTATGCGGGGATCAAAGGTGCGAGTCAAAGCCCCCTTAGGTCCTTTCACCGTAACCGTACTACCATCAATGGTGACAGTCACATCTTTTGGGACAACGACTGGTTTCTTACCTATTCTGGACATTTATGACCACCTCACCAAACGTAGCAGATTATTTGACCGCCGACACCTTTTTGACGTGCTTCAGCATCAGACAGTACACCAGCCGACGTAGTTAGAATGGCAATGCCTAGACCATTCATTACCTTTGGAATGTCATTCTTTTTAGCGTAAATTCTACGTGACGGTACGCTTATGAGCCTGACTTCATTAAGCACAGGCTGTTTTCCAGGGCCAAACTTGAGTTGCACACTAAGGTATTTCTTACCTTCCTTTTCTTCAACCTCGTAGTCCTTAATGTAGCCCTCGCGTACCAAAACTTTCAGTATTTCTTCTTGGTACTTGCCGTAAGGAATACCTTCCACCCTCTCTAACCGAGCATGGCTAGCATTCTTTAATCTTATGAATAAATCAGATATTGTATCTTGAACCATATCCATTTCACCTCACCAAGAAGCTTTCTTTAGACCTGGAATGGAACCCTTGTGAGCAAGTTCACGCAGACACAAGCGACAAATCCCAAAGTCACTGTAAACAGCCCTGGACCTGCCGCATATTTTGCATCTGGTGTACTTTCGAGTAGAAAACTTTGGTTCCTTCTCAGCTTTTATTTTCAGTGCTTTTCTGGCCATACTAACCTCCTTATTATCCTCTATCGTTCCATGAATGGGAAACCCAGTGCCTTTAAAAGCTCAAAGGCTTCTTCGTCAGTTCTTGCCGTAGTGGTTATTGAAATACCCAATCCTCGAGTTTTATCGATCATGTCGTAAGAAATCTCTGGAAAAACCAAATCCTCCAAAAGGCCAAAATTGTAGTTACCTCTGCCATCAAAAGAACGTGGGTTAAGACCCCTAAAGTCACGCACCCTGGGAAGAACATCATTGATGAGGTGTTCCATGAAATTCCACATCTTATCCTTCCTCAAGGTAACACTGACCCCAATCGGGGCGCCCTTTCTTAGCTTAAATGCTGCTATGTTCTTCTTTGACCTCCTAACCAGTGGCTTTTGACCCGTTATGATCTCAAATTCTTTCGTGGTAACCTCAATAGCTCTCGGGTTTTGCAAAGCCTCTCCTAGACCTCGGTTAAGTGTGACCTTTACCACCTTCGGCACCTGCATCGGATTGTTGTAACCAAACTTTTTCATCATGTATGGTCTAATTTCGGTTTCGTACTTTTCTTTCAAACTCATCGCTCAACCCTCCCAAAGCTTAATCCAGAACTTCGCCGCAGCGAACGCAAACGCGCACTTTCTTACCATCTTCTAAGAACTTATGACCAACCCTGGTTGGTTTATCACATTTAGGACAAACTACCATGACCTTATTAGCCAGAACAGGTGCTTCAAACTTTTTCAGTCCGCCTTGTGGGTCCTTTTGAGTGGGTCTCATTGCCTTGGTAACAATGTTCACTCCTTGGACCAAAACTTTATTCTCCTTTGGGAAAGCCCTAGTTACTTTGCCGCGTTTACCTTTTTCTTTGCCGCTTATAACTTCTACTAGGTCGCCCGTTTTTATGTTCAACTTCATACTATTCGACCTCCACCACTACAACACTTCAGGGGCAAGTGAGATGATCTTCAAATACCCCTTCTCTCTGAGCTCACGAGCCACAGGTCCGAATACACGGGTTCCACTAGGCTCGCCAAGCTGATCAATGATAACCGCCGCGTTGTCATCAAATTTGACGCACGTCCCATCGGGCCTCTTAATTTCCTTAGCCAAACGGACTACCACAGCTTTAACCACATCGCCCTTCTTGAAATCACTGTTCGGCAAAACTTCTCGGACATTAGCAACTACTGTGTCACCGATGGTCCCGTAGGCCACCCTGGAGCCTCGCAGCACTCGGATTACTTGAATGGTCTTCACTCCGGTATTATCTGCAACCTTAAGCTTCGTGTAAGGTCCGATCATCTTCTTCTACCTCCTCTTCTAGCTGCTTGCTGCCAAGAACTTTTACCAAATTGAAGCGTTTCAGACGCGACATAGGCCTATACTCCTCAATAAGAACTATGTCTCCCTCTTTGGAGGCATTATTCTCGTCATGCACGTAGAATTTCGTCGTCCTACGCATCTCCTTCTTGTAAAGAGGATGTCTCTCCATGCGCTCTGTTATGACAACACGAGTTTTGTCCATTTTATCCGACACAACAACACCGACAAATCGACGCCTCATAGCTTTATTCCCCTCTCTCTTAGCACTGTGAGCACTCGTGCAATATCTCTTTTAGTCTTTGTAATTGCAGTATGATCTGTCAGCTTACCCACAGAAAGCTGAAATTTCAGGTTCACCAATTTTGCCCTTAATTCTTTTAGCAGAGCTTCTAATTCTTCCGTTGTTTTTTCTCTTAATTCTGTCCCTTGCATGAGCTGCACCTTCCCTTACACACGACTAATTAACCTAACCTCGAAAGGTAGGCGGAATCCAATTAACCTAGCAATGTGCTTAGCTGTGTCTTCATCAACTCCGGTTAGCTCGAACATGATTCTTCCTGGCTTTACCGGGAAAATCCATTTCTCAGGATCTCCCTTTCCTCCACCCATTCTCACCTCGAGTGGTTTTTTAGTCCAAGCCACATCTGGGAATATTCTTATCCAGTATTTTCCAGTTTTTCCTATGTTCTTGGCCATGACGACACGGCAGGACTCAATCATACGCGAGTCAACATAGCCGCGACCAACTGCCTGTATACCGTAGTCGCCGAAAGCCAGCTTGAGACCTCTGGTTTCTTTTCCCTTTATGTGTGGTAAATGGTTCTTTCTGTATTTAACACGTTTAGGCATTAGCATGTCTTTCTGGCCTCCTCTCTGCCCTTTCTAGGCCTCTCGGAGGTAGAAGTTCCTCTAAGTCCTCTACGTCTCCTTTGTAAATCCAACA
>DMVM01000006.1 GCA_003476705.1 Coprothermobacter sp. | reverse complement strand
ACTATACCGAAAAAAATACTATGCCGAAAAACATGCTGATTTCGCTTGTAAATAAGCGTTTCCCGATTTGTTTCTCGGCATAGTGTTTGTGTGGCATCCTAATATCCTTCCTGTAAAATAGAGATGGATTTATGTCCAAACTAAACTACAGGAGGTTTAATTATGGAGAAGAAAACCGTTTTGGAAAGCAATGTAGAAGAGGTTCTTGAAGCACTTAGAACGGCAGGTTATTGTCAATCCACAATTCTTCTTTACCAGCGTGCATATGGCAGATTGTTAAGGTCTGCAGCTATCATGCAGACAGATACTTTTAATGATGCTTTGGCTGATTATTTCGTAAATGATTCGGCAAACGTAAAGACTGGACAGTACTGCCATTTGCGTAAACGCCTACACAGTTCCTGCATAAGAAAGCTAAGAGAATGCGAGGAAAAGGGCTATGTTGGCTGGAAACCATGTGTGGAAAGCAAAGTTGATAAGCCTGTAACCATTGGATTTCAAAACATTCATGCTGAATTTCTGGAGTATCTTAAGGCAGAGAGGAAAAGTAAAAACACGGTTGATTCGTACAGGAATATTTCCTGTAAATTCCTTGCCTTTATTGAAAGGTTTGGCTATATATGTTTACGAACTGTTCCTCTGGAATTAATCCATGAGTTCTTCTGTGAATTAAGGGGCACGTGGGACTCAGGGAGCCTTCGAACGGCGGCTTCAGGGCTCAGGTCATTTCTGAGCTTTGCAGAAGGTGGAGGCAGGCTCCTTGCAGCTTTTCCCGATAAACTGTTAAGAAAAAGGACAATCATTCCCGTATTGACTCAGGAGGAAGAGCAGGCGATCTGGGATGTGTTAAAAACTGATGCTGTATCTTCAAGGGACAAAGCGATAATGGTACTGTCGCTACTTACCGGTCTAAGGGCTGTTGACATAGTGAACTTAAGGTTAAGTGATATAGATTGGAAATGTGATGTAATCAGCATCAGCCAAAGAAAAACTAATAAACCTTTGGCATTACCGCTTCTTCCCGCTATTGGTAATGAACTGGCAAGATATATCATTAATGATCGTCCTAAAACTGATTCACCTTATGTGTTTCTATCCTATAATGCACCACATAATCCACTGAAAGTGCATTCGAGCTGTTACGCCGTAGTCAGAAATTTATTCTCACGTGCAGGTGTAAGGCTTGGGAATGAACTTAAAGGAACCCGCCTCCTGCGGCACCATGTGGCATCAAAAATGCTGAAAAAGGGAGTTGCCGTACAAACTATTTCATTGACACTTGGACATGTCAATCCAAATTCAGCTAACATTTACTTAACTACTGATGAAAAAGGGCTACGTGACTGCGCATTAACTCTTTCGCCCATCCCTATGAAGGTTGGAGGGCTACGATGATGGAAAAAGCATATGTAAGCAGGCTGGCATCTTACATGGAGGCCTTTGTGGAATTCAAGCATTCATTAGGATGGAAGTATAAAACAGGCGAATTCTATCTCCATGGGTTTGACCGGTATTGTGCAGAAAACGAATCTGAAGCCACTTCCTTAAAAGATATCATTAAGAGCTGGGTAATCCTTAGGGATACTGAATGTCCAAACACTCAGCACGTGCGTGTGGCACCCATTCGTGAGTTCGGGAAATACCTTCAGTCATCAGGATATTCTGATTCGTATGTCATTCCCAAAAAGGTCTGCCAAAAGCAGAGCCGGCCAATGCCTCATTTTTTCACAAACGATGAAATCGTAAAGTTTTTTAATGTCTGCGACATGCTGCCCCCACGAAAGGAAAACATCGTCCGCCACCTTGTCCTCCCAATGTTCTATAGATTGCTTTATTGCTGTGGAGTGAGAACATGTGAGGCGCGGCTGCTTATGCGGAAAAATGTGAACCTGCACGTCGGCAATATCGATATATTCCATTCGAAAGGTCTAAAAGATCGCAGGGTGTTTCTTCCAGAAGACCTTAGGTCATTGTATATGAAATATGATGACCTAATAAACGATATATTTCCAGACAGAACGTATTTCTTTCCAGTAAAATCAAATACCTGTTACCAGTGCGGAACCATAGGACAAAATTTCAATAAAATCTGGAAAGCTGCTGGTCTTGGTGAAGAGTCAGGTTCTAAGGCAAGGGCATATGATTTCCGTTACCCGTACATAAATAAAATCCAAACCTTTTCCAAAGAAACCAAATTATTAAAGAAATCTCCAAGAGAAAGGTTCGGATAATATTTTACCGCTTCATCGCCCGGACACCGCATAACATGGATAAACTACCATTTGCGTTGCGCCACTTCTTGGTTAATGATTTATCGTTTTCATCTTCGAGCGTTGCCAAAGCTTTTGCCTCCTGCTCGGTGGTTATGTCTAAATAAACCATCGTCGTTTGAAGCTGGGCATGACCCAGGAGGAAGGATATTTGGACTATGTTCATGCCGTCCTCCAGCCAGTGAGAGGCTTTGGCGTGGCGAAGCTGATGAGCGTGAATCTCGGTAGGGACTCCGCCGCATACTGACTGCGCTGCTTGTGCGTGCTTGCGAAGCTGCTTGTTAACAGCTTTCTGGCTCATCTTTCCGGCGGGACCTGTGTTCCTTGAGTAGAACACGAAAGATGACGGATTGGGTGTGGCCCCGTGAGAGTCTTTGATGTACGCCCTGAGGTGAGCCGTGGCCTTTGGCAACAAATACAGCGTTCGGATTTTGCCCCTCTTGCCGATGACCGTGATGTTTGGTTTATCCGTATCCAGGTGCAATTGTTCAATTCTCATAGACAATATTTCGTCTATCCTAGCGGCAGTGCTGTACATGACGACCATCAAAGCAATATCCCTGCGACCAGCCTTCGTGGACGAATCAGGGGCTTCAAGCAAAGCACTTACCGCTTTTTTACTCATACCAGTCACTTTTTTAGTGTATACCTTTCTTCGCTCTATCTGTGACGCGGCTTGAGACAAGTGAAGGTACGAAACGTCTCTGCTGCCAAGGTACTTGAGAAAAGCCCTAAGCGAAGCCAACCGGTTGTTGCAGGTTTCAGGGCTGCACGAACGACTTTCCATCAGCCAAACGAGCCAATCCTCAATGTTCGCAGCGCAAAAGCAATTCCCATTGAGATTGCTTGAGTTTATGCTCTTTTCCGTTTCAAGAAAACCGATATACAAACTGAGCGCATCACTATACGCTTTCAATGTGTGAGCGCTCTTGGTTTTTTGTGAGGGAACATATTCGTTCAGAAAAGCGTTAATATGCCTCGCCAGTACGACGGACTCGTTAGTAGCTCTCATAGTCTACCTCCGGGATGACTGCGCCTTCGTCA
>DMVM01000019.1 GCA_003476705.1 Coprothermobacter sp. | reverse complement strand
AGATTTACTCAGAGAGCTGCTTAAGACCGAACCAACACAGGCAGCGAAAAGCAGTGAAGAAGGTAAGGTTGAATCTGCTGAGGAAGAAACAGTTACTGCAGAAGCTGGTAAGAGTGAAAAAGAGCTTGCGCCGAAGAGGCCCCCAGTAGTTACTGTAATGGGTCACGTAGACCATGGAAAAACTACATTGCTCGATGCCATAAGGCGCACTCGTGTGGCAGAAAGAGAAGTTGGTGGAATCACGCAATCCATAGGTGCTTCGGTGGTCAATTACAAAGGGCAGAAGATTGTTTTCATAGACACTCCTGGGCACGAAGCTTTCACAGAAATGCGTGCTCGAGGAGCTATGGTAACGGACATAGTTGTACTTGTAGTGGCAGCTGACGAAGGCGTTATGCCCCAAACCATAGAAGCTTTGAATCACGCAAAAGCTGCAGGTGTTGCAATCATTGTCGCCTTAAACAAAATGGATCGTCCTGGTGCTAATCCGGACAGGGTAATGAATCAGCTTGCTGCCATGGGTTTGATACCTGAGAGCTGGGGTGGCGACACGATTTATGTACCTGTTTCAGCCATAAAAGGTGAAGGTATTGAAGATCTTCTCGAAGCGATAATCTTAATTGCAGATTTGCTAGACCTGAGGGGAGACCCTGATGCTCCTTTAAAGGCTTATGTTATCGAATCACGCTTGGATAAAGGTAAGGGTCCTCTGGCAACAGTGGTTGTTAGAGAAGGAACACTCAGAGTCGGTGATTTTGTTATCTTGGGGACAACTTACGGCAGGATTAGGGCTATGTTTGACGACAAAGGAGAGCCAATCCCATTTGCAGGTCCTTCAATGCCTGCTGAGATAATGGGTATTCAGGATGTTCCAGAGGCAGGTACTTTGGTGCAAAGGGTAGATTCAGTAGAAGAAGCTGAAAGAATTGCAAAATCCAATTTGGATCTGCAGCGTGATAAACAACAGAAAACTAGAAAGGAGTTCTCGTTAGAGGAAATCCTGAGTTCATCTGAAGAAGAAAAGCCTGTTCTTAACCTAATATTAAAGGCTGATACGGCAGGATCCTTGGAGGCTGTACAAAATGCGCTGTTGAAATTGGAAAAGCGCGAAGTCGATATGAACATAATACATGCCGGTGTTGGTGCTATTTCAGATGGCGACGTCATTTTGGCTGAGGCGTCAAAGGCTCTCATTGTTGGCTTCAACGTGCGTCCTGTGGGTAAGACTAACAAGCTTATTGAAGAAAAAGGTATTAAGCTTCTAACGTATCGTATCATTTATGAGCTCGTGGACGATATGGCTAACCTCCTAAAAGGACTTGTAAAACCCAAAGAAGTAGAAGTGGTGCTTGGACATGCTGAAGTTCGTCGAACCTTTAAGGTACCTCGTGTGGGAACTGTGGCAGGTTGTTATGTGACTGATGGCAAGATAGTGAGAAATGGTCGAGTCAGAGTTCTTAGAAACGGTGTCATCGTTGCCGAGACATCCATTGGTAGCTTAAAGCGGTTCAAAGATGATGTACGAGAAGTGGTTCAAGGATTTGAATGCGGTGTCGGTTTGGAGAACTTCCATGACATCAAGGAAGGCGACATACTAGAGGTTTATACAATTCAAGAGGAAGTGGCTTAGTTGTTTGTTGGTAGTTTGAGGTTGAAACTACTAATAAATGGTTCTCGAACATTGAAGGACAAGAGACAAGTTGTAAGGTCCATTTTAGATACGGTGAGGTCTAGGAGAAACGTGGCTGCTGCAGAGGTGGGAAGTTTAGACAACACTTCTGTGGCAGAGCTTGGTTTTGCTACAGTAAATGGGCAGATAAACAAAGTAAGGGAGTCCATGGATTGGATTGTTAACTTTATCCAAGCTAATTACGACTTAGAGATTTTAGAACAGGAAATTACCGTTTATTAACGGTTCAAGGGGTGATTGATATGAAACCTCTCAGAAAAGAGCGGCTACAGCAAGCAATAAAGCAGGAATTGTCCAAAATTCTGTTGGAAGACATGAATGACGAACGTCTCAAATTCGTGACCATTACTGATGTGGAGTTGTCTGATGATCAAAAGTATTTGAAGGTTTACTTTTCTACCATGCCAGGAAAAAACTCAGAACAAATACTACAGTCTTTGGAAAGAGTAAAAGGGTATGTTAGTGGTGAAGTAGCAAGAACCTTGAGGCTGAGGTTTGCGCCAGAGATAAAGTTTGAATTGGACAACTCTATCGAGAGAGGAGTCCGCATGGTGAAATTGCTAGAAGATTTGGAAAAGAAAGACAAAGTAAAAGAAGATGAATCCCACGAAGACGAATCCGCAGACCATACTGAAGAGACTAACGATCAGCCGTAAAGGAATCAAGATTATCACTCACGAAAGACCAGATGTGGATGCGCTAGGTTCGGTAGCTGGCATGGGCTGGGTACTTAATTCTATGCGCGTACCGTTTTCTGTGTGCGTGGAATCATGGTTATCTTTTTGTCCAGAGCTGCGCCCTCCAGTATCAGCGTCAGAGGTGGACGTTCAACTAATGCTTGATGTTTCTGACCCCAAGAGGGCTTTTGGTTATGACCAAGGCCTAGAAACGCTGGTTATTGACCATCATGCGGTAGAAAATGTGCCCTTCATTAACCTTATTGATCCGAGCTGCTGCGCAACCTCTGCCTTGCTGTCTGAGTTGTTTTTTGATCACCTAGATAGTAAGTCCTCAGTGTGCTTTTTGGCTGGTTTGCTGGCTGACACTGGTGTGCTATCTTACAGCAATGTTGATGAACGTGCTTTGAAAGACGCTGTAAGGTTGGTACAAGCAGGCGCTAA
>DMVM01000024.1:8925-9711 GCA_003476705.1 Coprothermobacter sp. | reverse complement strand
TGGTTTCTCCACTGGCTAAAGCACCAGCAATCATGATATTCTCGGTAGCGCCCACACTGGGGAAATCCAGGTAAACATACGCTCCTTTTAGTCCACTGGGAGCTTCTCCTACAATGTTTCCACCTTGAATATCCAAACCTGCGCCCATCAGGCTGAGACCTTTCAAATGAAGGTCAATGGGCCTTGTTCCAATGTTGCAACCTCCCGGCATAGGGAGGACCACTTTCCCCAAGCGGCCAAGTAACGCTCCTAAGAAAAGCAAAGACCCTCTTATGGATCCTGCTCCTGTATGGGTAAGGTCATAATTCTTAATAACACCTGGTTTTATGGTAAGGCCGCTCCCCCACGTTACTTTGTATCCCAAAGATCTTAAAATTGACATCATTGTTTTTACATCGCCAATGTCAGGCACATTTGTCAGATACACCCTATCTTCGCATAAGGCTGCAGCAGCTAGAATAGCTAAAGCGCTGTTCTTACAACCTTGAGCTGTTACCTTCCCCTTTAAGGGAATTCCACCGTCTATAATTAAAACACTCATAATCTTCTAGGCACCTCCTCAAATCGCGGAACAACAACATTTTTCAAACCAAAACGGCTAGCCAGATGACTTGCAATCCTTTCAGAGGCTTTACCGTCTCCATAGGGGTTGGATTGATTCATAACGTATTCCCACCACCTATTTTGAACCACAAAATGAAAGTATTCTTTTATTTTTTCTGCGTCAGGACCGGCAAGGAATACCATCTTTCTCGGTATACCTTCGGGTCGCTCGGTCACATGCCG
>DMVM01000024.1:0-8906 GCA_003476705.1 Coprothermobacter sp. | reverse complement strand
GCCCTAGACAACAGTCTTAAAAACTCATCGTATTCCAAAGGATCTGTAAGTTCCACGTTGTCCACATCTTGCAAAATACCAAAAACAGTCTTTCTAACAGCAGGGTTTAAGTGAACTGGGAATACAAACCTGTAATCTGTAAATTCTAAAGCTAGATCCTTAATAGCATGGCAAATCTCTTCCAAAGGTGATCCCCAGTTTTCCCTGCGGTGTGCCGTTACCACTACTAAGTTTTCCTTCTTTGTAGTTTCTATACCCCACTTGTTTTGGATGATCATGAGGGCGTCAATAACCGTGTTGCCTGTAACCAAAAAGTCTTTATTACCTAAGCCCTCACGCTCGAGGTTTTCCCAAGAAAGTTGAGTAGGTGGATAGAGAATATCACATAGATCGTCCGTAAGAACTCTATTAGCTTCCTCTGGATAAGGGTAGCTCAGGTCACCAGTGCGTAACCCGGCTTCCACATGTGCGCATGGAATTCTGTTATAAAAGCTTGCCAAAGCAGCGCCAAGTGTAGTTGTGGTATCACCGTGCACTAATACCAAATCGTATTTCTGCTCCTTAAACAAGGTAGACAATCCTGTAACACCTTTAGACAAAACTGATTCCAGCGACTGACTTTCCTCCATGATCATCAAGTCAACTGTTGGTTTTATGCCAAATGGACTGAGACCCTGGTAGAACATTTCTCTGTGTTGTCCAGTAGTTATGAAGTCGACTTCAAAAAACTCTCTTAAAGTCAAGTAAACAGGAGCCATTTTTATGGCTTCGGGACGTGTCCCTACAACCAAACCAATCTTTTTCTTCAGCTTACCCACCCCATCAATAAAAGTGCGATTATACCAAGAACAATTGTAGCACAGTACATTAATAGCACAACTTGCTTAGGCGTTAGTCCCCAATCCAGCAGCTTGTGATGTAAGTGTTTCCTGTCTGCAGTAAATGGATGTTGTCCAGCTGCAAGGCGCCTAAACCATGCAGAAAGCGTATCTTCCACAGGTAAAAAGAGAAGAAGCAAAAAACCAAAAAAAATAATTCCAGCAGTACTTTTGAACGTACCAACAATGGACAATATGCCCAGTATAAAACCCAACGTTTGAGCACCACAATCGCCGATAAAGGTCTTTGCTTCTGGAAAGTTATAGGGTAGAAATCCCAAAACCGCACCTGCTAATATCAATGCATCTAGGCCCACAGTAAAAATTCCTTTCGTGAACGTTATGATACTTGCAAAAATGAGAACTATGGCACTAATCCCAGAAGAAAGACCATTTAACCCGTCTATAAGATTTATAGCATTTGAGAGAAGTACCAACCACAAAACAGATATGGCAATCGACAACCAGTCTGGGAAAACCGCGTAGCGCCCGCCCCACAAAGTGACTACACCTATCTTCACACCCATAAATACCACAGCAGCCGAGCATCCTACTTGGACCAAAAACTTCACCCAAGCAGGTAGGTCATATTTATCATCGAAGAGCATGGCAAAGAAAAACAACACCACTGTGATGAGTACACCGTAGCCCAGAGGCGGCGCAGCGTGCCAAAACAGAACTTCACCCAGGGTAAAGGCCAGTACTACTGCCAATCCTCCGACCCTGGGTGTAGCATCCTGGTGAACTTTTCGTTCACTGGGATAATCCAAAAAGCCATATTTCCATGCAAATTTAATACTTAAAGGAGTAAGCACCCAGCTTAGTAAGAAGCTACCCACTCCTGCTAAGAGACCAAGAACGTAAAGTTCACTTTGTGCCGAAAAGTCTATCACCGGCATCACCTAATCCGGGAAGGATGTAACCTTCGTCGTTCAGTCTCTCGTCCTTTGCAGCAATGTAAAGCTCAATGTCACCACAAGCGAGTACATTATCTATGCCCTCAGGAGCTGCGATTATGGAAAGCACCTTTATTTGAGAAACTCCCTGCTGTCTAAGAAGGTCAATGGTGTATCGAATGGAATTGCCAGTAGCAAGCATAGGATCCACTATGATGCAAACCATATCCTCAATACCTATGGGGAGTTTTGCATAATACTCCACAGGCATTAAGGTTTTGTGATCCCTGTACAAACCAATATGTCCTACCTTTGCATTCGGAATGACTTTAAGCACTCCTTCAGCCATGGTAAGCCCCGCTCTTAAAATGGGTATGATGGCAATCTTCCTACACAGAACAAACCCCGTTGTCGTAGCCAACGGGGTCTCCACTACTTGCTCGGTGAGTTCCAAGTTTTTAGTTGCCTCGTAAGTGAGAAACATTGCCAATTCCTGTACTAGCTCCCTAAACTCCTTAGGTCCTGTATTCTTATCCCGAAGCAAGGAAACCTTGTATTTAATCAGTGGGTGATCGACCACACTAAGCACCTAATACCACCCCTTGTATGCTGGGTAACGCTCCGTAAGTTCCTGCACCAAACCCTTTATCTCGGCCTTCACCTGTTCGCTCTTAGTGATGAACAGCTTGCTCATCTGCTCAGCAAGAAGTTTGCATTCTCCGTCCCTTAACCCCCTCGTAGTAATATTAGGTGTGCCAATCCTGATTCCGCTAGCCACTCGTGGAGGAAGTTTGTCAAAAGGAATAGCGTTTTTGTTAACCACAATACCAACCTCTGCCAGCAACTCCTCTGCTTCTTTACCGGTGAGCCCTACTGATGTGACATCCAAAAGCATGAGATGATTGTCTGTTCCACCTGTTACTACCCTTATACCCTTAGAAGCAAAAGTCTCGGCCATGACCTTGGCGTTCTCTACTACTTGAGCAGAATACTCTTTGAAGGAAGGTTCAGAGTCCTCTTTAAATGCAACCGCCTTCGCCGCAATAATGTGAACCAAGGGCCCTCCCTGCACCCCGGGGAAAACCGCCTTATCAATTGCTTTCGCATGTTCTGCCTTGCATAGTATGAGTCCACCACGAGGACCCCTAAGCGTTTTGTGGGTTGTGGTGGTAACCACATCGGCAAATGGCACAGGGCTGGGGTGAACACCAGCAGCTACCAAGCCAGCTATGTGTGCCATATCTACCATGAAAACCGCGCCTACCTTGCCAGATATCTCTCTAAAACCCTGGAAATCGATGAATCTAGGGTAGGCTGATGCTCCTGCTATGATAAGCTTTGGCTTATGCTCCAAAGCTAGTTTTTCTACCTCGTTGAGATCAATAGTTTCTGTTTTAGGGTCAACCCCGTAATGAACAATGGTAAACCACTTACCTGTCATGGAAACAGATGCACCGTGAGAAAGATGACCGCCCGCAGCCAGTGACATGGAGAGTATTGTATCCCCGGGTTTGAGGAAAGCCAAATAGACAGCTTGATTTGCTTGGGACCCAGAGTGTGGCTGCACATTGGCATGATCAGCCCCAAAAAGCCTTTTAGCTCTTTCTATGGCTAACATCTCAATCTGATCTGCCACCTCGCACCCACCGTAGTAACGCGCATTGGGATAGCCCTCGGCATACTTATTGGTGAAGATGGAACCTGTAGCCTCTAAAACTGCCTCAGAGGCCAGGTTTTCTGAAGCTATAAGATCTAGCGTCTTATTCTGACGCACAGATTCACGCCTCATAAGCTCGAAGATTTCCGGATCTTCCTCCTCAACGTGGTCATATCTCATTTAGGCCTCACATCCTTTATCTAGGTTTTTCTCCTCGATTTTTTCTATCTTCCTTATCCTTCTTAGGTGCCTGCCTCCCTCGAAAGAAGTATTCAAGAAGGTCTGCACAATTTCCATAGCTAAGTCAAGGCCTAAGACTCTACCGCCCAAACATAAAACGTTCGCATCGTTGTGCTGGCGAGCTTTCTTCGCCGCATAAAGGTCATAGGCAAGTGCCGCTCGTATTCCAGGAAACTTGTTGGCAGTTATGCTCATACCGATACCAGTTCCACAGATGAGTATGCCAAAACCTCCATTTTTCGTAATATCAGCGCAAACTTTAGCTGCATAGTCGGGATAGTCAACTGATTCAATAGAATTTGTACCCTTATCCACCACTTCATGCCCGAGTTCTATGAGACTTTCTTTTAGCCTTTCCTTTAGTTGATAACCGGCATGGTCTGCACCCATAACAATACGCACTCTAAACACCTCCTCAAAACGTTACGCCCCGCAGGGGCATGTGCAATGTTTTTCCTCTGGCATGGCCTTTATGAGGTCCAGTATAAACATTTGCACCTGATTGTTGAGCTTGTCCATTATGCTCAGAACCTCCTCATGGCTTACTTGTTCTTGTAAGCCTGCAGCAAAGTTACTTACAATGGCCAAAGACAAATAGCACATCCCAGCTTCCCTAGAGAGTACTACCTCAGGCACAGAAGTCATACCAACCACATCGCCACCCAGCATAGCAAAAGCTTTAACCTCAGCCGCGGTTTCAAATCGTGGCCCTTCAGTAACCACCATAACCCCTCCTTTCCGAAGTGGAAAAGGAGTAGTAATCTTTGAGGCCACTTCTATCATTTCAGGACAATAAGGGTTAGTCATATCAGTGTGTACTACTTTTTTTTCCTCGAAGAAAGTGGATTTTCTCCCCTTAGTAAAATCTAGAAACTGGTCAACCAGCACCACTGTACCTGGTTTTATTTCAAGGTTCAAACTACCCACAGCATTCGTAGCTATGACTCTTTGAGCTCCAAGACCTTGAAGAGCACGAATATTAGCTCTGTAATTCACCAAATGCGGTGGAACTGAATGGCCCAAGCCATGTCGAGGAAGAAAGTACACTTCCCTATCATCAACCTGCGCTAAGAACACCTTTACTTCGCCGTATTCCGTATTCACGCTAATTTCTGTTGAAGGAACACCTTCAATTTGATAGATACCAGAACCTCCGATGACTCCAATCTTCACCGTATTAAGTCCTCCTTTCTTATTGCACGACGTCTTTTGCTCACTTCTTCCACAACTTCCGAGGGGTTGACACCCACAAACGACTTATTGCGGACTACCCAACGCCCTTGGACAAAAACATCGCTTACTGCTTGAGCCCCAGCTGAATACACCACGTGAGATATCCAATCCTGCGGATCATCCGCAGGCACCATACATAAATCCTCCACGTCCCAGACAACCAGATCTGCAAGGTAGCCATCCCTTATTTCGCCTAATTCCAGTCCAAGTCGCCTAGCCGGTACAGAAGTAGCAGCCTCGAGAACATCCATGGGGGACAGCACATCAGGTTTTCCTGAGACTCCTCGGGCTAAAAGAACTGCTGTTCTCATTTCCTCAATGTAATCCAAGTTGTTATTAGAAGCCGCACCGTCCGTGCCTATGGCCACAGGCACTCCGCTATCTCTAGCCAAATCCCAGCGGAATAATCCAGAAGAGAGTTTCATGTTACTTTGAGGGCAATGAGCCACAACAACATTCTTGGTCCCTAAAAAAGACAAATCTTTTTCTGAAAAGTGAACACCATGCGCAAAAACTACAGGTACCTCGAACAAACCGATGTCTTCTAGCCTATGAAGATATTCTTCGCCTAAAACGTTATGTATGTATGCCTCTTCAGAAGCTGTTTCCATGAGATGCATGTGTATGAAGAAGTCGTTTTCCTTTGCGAATTTTACCACATCAGGCAAAATATTCATAGAAACCGTATAAAGCGCATGCGGCCCTACTCCTACTAAAGCACCTAAATCCTTTAATTCTTCAGTCCGCTGCAAGGCTTTTTCCCATCCAGGCCTTTCTATGATGCCGGGGGTAAAAATGGGTCTGATTCCCACCTTTTCAGCTGCCTCCAGGGTAGCCTTTTCCCAAAAGTACATGTCAAGAAATGTGGTAGCTCCGCTCCGCACAAGTTCCATACAAGCAAGCATGGAGGACCAGTAAACGTAATCATCGTTCAACCTTGCCTCAAGTGGCCATATGTACTCGTTAAGCCATCGGTCTAAGTCAACATCGTCACCAATACCTCTAAACAAGCTCATGGCAACATGACTGTGACCATTAAAAAACCCTGGGGTAACCAGGGTATCTGCAAACATGGCATCTATGTGTTCTGGTTCTTTAAATGTTATCCTTTGCCCATCCACGTAAAACGTTCCACGTACTAGAGTTTTGTTTTCATAATCAGGATACCAAACATTTCTGAAACACACATTCATGGTTTGTTTTTGGCCTCCTTTCGCATGGCCTCGATAGCTTCTTTGACCATTACAGGCGAAACATGCGTGTAAATTTGAGTAGAACGAAGGCTACTGTGTCCCAAAAGCTCCTGTATTTCTCTAAGATTTGCACCTTCTTCAAGTAGATTGGTAGCAAATGTGTGCCTGAGTGTATGAGGGTGGACTAAATCGCGCAAGCCATATTTTTCACTAATTTTATGCAAGATGTATCTGGCGCCTCTGTCTGTCAATCTCTGCCCTTGCATATTCAAGAAAAGTGGGCCCTCTGTCAAGTTAAAAACCTTGATATACCTTTTAAGCAATTTTAACGCCTTTGAGGGAATGTAAACAGTACGTTTTTTATTACCCTTTCCCAGCACTTGACAACTGGCTGTCCTAAAATCGATGTCCTCCGCTTTAAGCGAGAGCGCCTCACTTATTCTCGTACCCGTACCGAGCAAAAACCAGACTAAGGCTTTATCCCTGACTTCCATGGGCGTATCCTCTGGTAACTCCAAAAGCTTTGAGATGTCGTCCCTCAAAACAACCCGCGGGACTTTAAGTCCTGTCTTAAAACCGCTAAGCTCCATGACTGGCACTTCATAACCTTGCTTTTTTAGAAAACTGCAGAATTTTCTAAGTGAAGATAGAAATCGATTTAGTGATGTGGGTGCCATGCCTTTTCTAGACAAATGCATCAAGTAATCGTCCACAGTCTTTTGATCCAAACTTGTAGTAAACATGAAATACTGCTTCAAATCCACGTAATAGGATTTCAGCGTGTGCTCGGAATATCCTGACGCCTCTAAAGTATCTAAAAACTGATTAAGTAACTCTGTCCAATTCTCCAGCTGCATATTCTATAGCCATCCTTGCACGGTCAACACGTTTTTGTTTTCTCTCACTTTTCTTTCCTTCAGCCGGGGGGACAAGTCCCCAGTTCACCCCCATTGGCTGTTTGACTTCGGGTAAAGATTGTTCAATATAGGTAACCAGCCCACCAAGCATGGACTCCTCTGGTAAAGGTATCAACTCCTCACCTACGAGCAAGCGAGCCAAGTTAATGCCAGCCCAAAGTCCTCCTGCAATTGATTCTAGATACCCTTCCGTTCCAGTAAACTGACCCGCATAAAACCAAAGTCTGTTTGTCTTGCTCTGGAAAAACTTGTTTACTACTCCAGGTAAGAATCTGTTTTGATGAATTTGTCCTAACCTAACAAAAACTGCATTCTTAAATGCAGGCAACTGCCTAAAAATGCTTATTTGGTTTGTGTGAGAAATTCCTGTCTGAAACCCTACCATGTTCAGAATGGTCCCAGAAGCGTTTTCCTTCCGTAACTGGATAACTGCATGCACATCACGGAATCTTTCTGGAATAGCTAACCCTGTAGGGCGCATAGGACCAAAAGCCAAACTTTCTTTACCCCTTCGTGCTATTTCCTCAACCGGCAGGCATCTCTCAAAAAACGCGTCAAGCTTGTCAAAATCATGTCTGTGAGCTTCGCGGGCATTCAGAAGCTGCTCAACAAACCAATAGTATTCCTCTTTGGACAATGGCACGTTTAGGTAGTCACTGCCTTCTCCAAACCTATTTCCCCAAAAAGCGTAATCCATGTCAATGGTTTCAGTAAGAATGCTAGGGCTAGTGGCATCGTAGTATTGAGCCTCGCACCTGCCTTCGCGTTCCTCTAAAAAATGCAGAAGATCTTCCTTTATTAAAGGCCCAGGGGCAATTATGCAGGGAACGTCTTCAGGGACTTCGGTTATTTCCGCGCGTGCAACAGTAATATTCCGATGGCTCCGCACCGCATCCTCTACTAGCGTAGAGAAGAGCTCCCGATCCACCACCAGAGCCTTATCACCACCTATCCGGGCTTCAAATGCTAGATTAACCAAAAATGATCCTAGTACTTTCAGCTCAAAAAGAAGCTCACCTTTTGCATTGTCCGAAGACAATGACCCTAAGGAATTGCTGCACACCAATTCAGCCAATTTAGATGTTTTGTGAGCTGGAGTCATAACAGCGGGGCGCATTTCAAAAAGGGTAACTGGAAAGCCTAAGTCGGCTAATGTTAAGGCCGCCTCGGAGCCTGCCAGCCCGCCACCGATAACCCAAACATTCATAATAATATTCTACAAGACACTACCTGAAATGAGGTTAACAAGAATTAGCTTTGTTCCCCAAAACTGCCAGTCCTAAATGGAGATCATGAAATCCAGTGTATGGTTTCTCCCTCAAGTATGACTTTGCCAGTGGACTGCCACTTTGCCAGGAGTTGACCTGCCTCCACCAAGCTTCCTACAGTTGCAACTAAATCTTGAACAGTCCTACAAGACCTGTATTGTTCATCAGTGTCCTTGGGAATAGCAAATATGGGCTCTGCTCCATCGAAAATTAGCATGTTGCTCCCCATAGCACTATCCCTATCTATATCGCCAGGTACCGCTTTAACCTCTTTACCCATCTGCAAAGCAAAACCTGCAGTAATCAAAGCTCCGCTCTTTACAGGTGCTTCCACAACTACGATAAAGTCGCTTAGAGCGGCTATTAACCAGTTTCTTTCTCTAAAGAATGCCTTTCTAGGTCCTTGTTCAGGCTTGTACCAAGTAATAACGAAGCCTTTCTCTTCTATTCTTTTCCTTAGCAAAAGAGTGGATTGGGGATAGTGAAAATCAAGTCCATGCCCCAACACACCAACTGTGATTCCTCTTTCCAAAGCACCTTCGTGGGCTTTCTGGTCAATGCCATAGGCGAGCCCGCTAACAACAACATACCCTTCACTTGCGTAGTACTTACCTAGCTCATAAG
>DMVM01000018.1 GCA_003476705.1 Coprothermobacter sp. | reverse complement strand
GCAAACTTCATCCTACAAGCCCTTTTATAAAATCAATAGCCGTCACGGCAACGGAAGCTGCCCATCTGCTCCTAAATATGACTGTACCCAAGCTTGTAGTAATTGCGCGTTTGGAAAGCTCCTCTACTTCAGATGGGTCGAAGCCCCCTTCTGGACCTACAACTAGTGCAATATGATTAGCTCTTTGAATTTCCGGAGTATAGTTTCTTAGGTTGCCTTCTCCGTTTTCGTAAAGAAAAAGTACCAAGTCAGCTTCATTGAGCAGCGCTAGAACATCTCCTAAAAAAAGTGGCTCCTTTACCTCAGTTGTACTGCAAAATCCACCTACTTTGCACGATTCTAAAGCAATACGCTGCCAACGCAACAGTTTATTGCTACTCACTTGTTTTACAGTAGTTCTAGCTGTGATCATTGGGTATACTTGATCAACTCCAAGCTGTGAACAGAGAGCTATTATGTCATCCATGGCGGTACCTTTTGGAACAGCTTGGAACAGTGAAATGGAGAAGCTTTTTTGTATACAATTAGAAACCACATCTTCAATGACCAAAGACTTAGTCTCGCTGTCGTATGCGGTAATATACTCTTTCCCGCTGCCATCAAACACTACTATTTTACAGCCCTGAGCTCCTCTTAAAACCTGTTCTATGTAATGCTGCAGACTCTTGTCAAAGGTAACGACTCTTTTGTCCAGATTGATGAGGCTGTTTTCCACAAACACTCTATATTTGCGCATACTTTATGCTCTTCTATAGACGAAAGCAACCCAGCCTTCACCAAAAACAGCCGAATAAGGCTCACCAAAGGATTCCACGATTTTATGGTAATCTTCAAAAGGAATTCCAGAAAGTACTAAGAATTCTCTTGTCAAACGTTGTAAAACCCCTCTGAGGCCCAAGAGAAGATCAGTAACTAAGTTAGCGGACACAACATCGTACTCACCCTTTAATTCGTAGGCGTCAGCTACTTCAAAACCTATCTCTACATTGTTTAGTTTTGCGTTGTCCAAAGCGTTCTCCACGGAAATGGGATCAATATCTACACCCGTTACCTTAGAGCATCCTCGTTTTTTTGCGTAGATAGCTAATATGCCGCTTCCCGTTCCAACATCAAGAAAACTTTTTCCCTGCAACGGAAGAATACTTAGAAGAACCAAAGCCAGTTGTGTGCTCGCGTGTTCTCCAGTTCCAAATGCCATGCCGGGATAGATTAGTATGTCATCTTCACGATGTTCTTCCCATGGTGGTAAAATTCGAGTTCCAGCCACATTAACCCCTTTGAATTTACCCCTTAGGTCATCTAGCCATTGTTGGTTATCATAACCCAGCTCTTCTATAAGCCAGCGTTTGGCAATATCTTCTGGAGGTTTAGCATCTTCAGGAAGGTAGAACTCGACTATGGTTGTTCCATTTGCATTTTGTACGAGATAACCCATGTTAGGAAAACATTCATGTAGGCCAGCTAATAACTTCTCAAAATCTTGTTCGTTTTCCACCTTAATCACATATCTTTTGAATTTCTTTTCTGGCAATATCCTTCACACCTTTCAAAGTATCAATTACTTTTTCTAAATCCTTATCGCGCCTTACAAAAGTACCCATGAAACTCATAACTTTGCTAGTACTTATGTCTGCAAACATGCCAACGCTTTGATTCACCAAAACTTTGTCCAAGAGAACACCAAGATCTATCCTCCACAATATTCTGTTATAGACATATATAGGATTTTGCTTAGCTACCTCGAGTAGCGTGTTTATCTCTTTAATTGTTTCGGGCAAGGGATTGTCGCCTAAAAAGTATACTGCTTTTGGGTTTCCAGCATTCTGTTTAAGTAAACGGTATAATACGTCCCTTAAAGGCCCGTACTTTTTGTCAAATAGGTCTGTTTTATCTTTTATGATATCGGCGGCGTCAGAACACGATTTATTCTTAATCAGCTCTTCTATGAGAGAACTAAGCAGTTCCATACTTGCCTCTGTGACTGCCATCTCAAGGTTCACTACACCTGACTCTACAGTCCCATCGTCAAAAACTACTACTAGCGCAACTTTTGTAGCAGTTATGGGGATAAATCTAACGGTAGAGACCATTGGCTTGGCAAAGGCTATACCAATGGAGGGAGAACCCACGTCCTCGCTAACCCACTGAACACCATTTACTAGTACATCTTCTACTGTAGTTGCCTCCATCTGGCTAAATTCTGCGTTAGTTTCATATGTATTCTTTAAGAGGGCCTCAATTAGTTTCATGCCAAAGTACAGACTGACTCCTTCTTCAGTGGGCTCATAAGGAGATACCCTTGTCTCCTGCTTTAGATATCCTTTTTTACCAAGCATTGCCAGTTCATTACGTATGGTGGCACTGCTCCACTGTTTGTTTAGCATTTCTGACAACTGCGCAGAAGAAGGAGCGCGGCCGTTCTTCAGGTAAGAGTCAACAAGAGCAATCAATATGTTTCTTTGCCTTTCTGTCATAACTTTGATTTATTATATCAATAATAGGAACAGACCATTCTCTGAGGAGGTGGCAATTTTGGTGGAAATTCTATTAGTGCCTGTGCAGAAGGAAGAGCAGCAAAATGTTATTTTAGGACAAGCACATTTTATAAAAACTGTTGAAGATCTCCATGAGGCCATAGTAAACAGTAACTACAATATACGTTTTGGGGTCGCATTCAATGAAGCTTCTGGCCCGCGGCTGATTAGGTTTAGCGGCAATGACGACAGGCTAATCGAATTAGCTAAGAAGAATGCCATGAACATTGGTGCAGGTCACTTTTTTATCATCGTCATGGAAGAAGGTTACCCAGTCAATGTGTTAAATGCCATTAAGAATGTCCCCGAAGTGGCTCACATTTATGCTGCAGGCGCTAATCCTATGCAAGTAATAGTTGCTAAAACTGACATGGGGAACGCTGTTCTTGGAGTGGTTGATGGTTTTTCTCCACTTGGTTTTGAAGACGAGGAAGCCGTAAAAGACCGTAAAGATTTACTTAGAAAGATCGGCTACAAGCTTTAAGGAGTATGTGACATTCTACTTCAAAACGAATATAATCCATACAAAAGACGCAACAGGGTGCAAACGGGTGCAAATGTATTTTACCTCTTTCGTTTCGTGCTATTAGTTCAGCGTTCCGTATCGCTAGTATGACTTTCGTGTCGCTTGTCTGCGTTTCGTATTACAGGTCTGAGCCTCTATTAGTCAGGATAATATCTGAGCCAAGAGCACATGCCATTTGTTGATTAAAAGCTACTTATCGACAAAACTTCTATAAAGGAACTCTTTATTTGGCTTAAAAGCATATCCATCTCAAACTCGCCTCGAACCAGACGGTAATGCTTATTAGTATTAATAAGCTCAAATTCCATTTTTGCATCAGTTTGATGACTCTATAATTGCCAAACCACATCTGCGTGTAAATATCTGGAATACCCTTATCTAATGCGTATTCAATGTAAAGCTTCAAGATTCAGTCGCACATTTTTCTTCTGTATGCCTATACTAATTGCAAACTTTGCTTGTCAGCCTTGTTTGCTTCATCAATTAACACAGCCTATCTGTTTATGTTCATCTCTAGTAACTCTTTCCAGCTGATAGTATAAATCCACTCTTTTTTCTATTTTAAGGTTCACGTATTTTTCTTTTTCTGTACTCAACCGGATCAAAATTCCCATGGTGCAACCCAATCTAGCCATTCAGTCTCTACAGTCCAGCGGATAACAACATCTATATCTTGTTCACAAAATAGGCCTAAGGTTATCTTTGTTCCCATAATTCTCATTGCATTCTAAGCCCTCTTAGTTATTCGCTGACACGCAAGTATATCGTAACCTTCTAGAGTCTAAATGGTCTTTCTTTTTCCATGTATACGGCGTTGTAGTCCGCTGCTACTCTTTTCAGGTGGGGTGGGTATTCTTTAGTTACAAAGCCTAGCCGTTGGTACAATGCAAGTGCTTTTTTGTTCTCAGGATTGGGGTCAACATAGACCTTGTCTGCGCCATACTTAAAGGCTTGCTCAATTGTAAAGTACAGTGAACGCACAGCCAGCCCCTTGCCATGTGCATGTGGAAACAGTTTTATGTCCAAAGCGGCTAGGTTATCGTGTTCTCTGTCAATTCTGTAATAGCTTTCGCCAACATATTGGTCATCGGCGAAAATAGAAAAATGATTGCTTTCAGGCTTGGTCTGGATCAGTCGGTCATACCAGCTTTTCATCTGTTCTTTTGTCAGTTTGAGCCCCTCAGGGAAGCCGACATAATGCATCACCAGGCCGTCAGCCCAAAGACTGCGAATATCATCCAAGTCTTGTTCAAGGCTTTCTCTGATCTTAAGATGGATTCTTTCGCCGTTCTTTGGGTTAGTGTAAGTAGTTGAATAAACTGGCGCATAAGCCATGGTATCTGCCTGTCGGATAGGTATACCGATTTTCATCGCTTGCCGCCATTGAGGAGAAGGAACATCATCTGCCCTATATTCGTCCATGGTAGAAATCTTGCCGTCGATCATTCTCAAAAAAGAAACAACATGAAAAGAACTGGAATGGTCGGTAGGATGAACGTGTGTTACCGTCACGATTTCGTCATCCATCTCTTCAATGAGCTCAACTTCTCTGGCCAAATCACCGGGGCATTCGCAGTTTGCCCGTATGTATTCTTCTACAGTAAATTTCTCATTTGTACAGTGCCATCTGATGACAGCATCCTGATGGAAAAAGTGCTTGAGACCATCAGCATCTTGCTTGAGAACGCTCTCCCAAAATGATAAAACATTCATCATAACTACCTCACATTCCAACTAAATGTTCCTTTCAGCTGATCAGATTCCTTGAGAACTATGCAATTTGTGTTAATCTCGTTTAGTTTATTATACCTTGGCGCGTAGTCACCTTCAATTAAACTGCTTGGTCAACAAGAAAAGGACAGAGGGGAATTTGGGTTAACTTTTTGTACCAGAGTCTTTTATCAGTGCTTGTTTAATTCAAAAAGAGCCCCGTAGCCTGATCCGCCAGAACAGAGAGAGCGAAGTATGGCAAGCAAGACAATCACGTGATATTTGCAGCCTTCATCAAATTGAAATCAAACAAACCACACGAAACTAAAGAGTTCCGTATGGCTAGTATGAAGAAAATCGAGCCAGGCAGAAAAAGCCGGAAATTTGGGCTTTGAAATAGCTTTTTGCACCGTTTTGTCCTATTGCGAGAAATGAGCAGAAATTCTGAAGCACGAGCCATTTTATGGAGGCGCCTGGCGGAGTCGAACCGCCCTACAGGGATTTGCAGTCCCGTGCCTAACCGCTCGGCCAAGGCGCCGCTTTTTGGAGCGGGCAACGGGATTCNNTCGAACCCGCGACCCTCAGCTTGGGAAGCTGATGTTCTACCACTGAACTATGCCCGCACCCAATAAATTATACCAAAGCCTAGAAGTTCTACAAAGGTGAGCCTTGTATTCTGTATTTTTGGAATAAGCGTCTTGTCATCTTGGGAAGGTCGCGTAAAAAGTGGCAAAAACAATGGTGCCGAGGGACGGAATCGAACCGC
>DMVM01000048.1 GCA_003476705.1 Coprothermobacter sp. | reverse complement strand
TGCCCATAAATCATATCAGAATCTACCAAGTTAGCAAAAACTAGTCCTCGCTGTTGGAAAGTTTTCGATAACTCCTGCAAACCCTTAATTCCCTCAGCGTCATTTTCTGTGTGCACACTCTGTGAGATTCCTCTACCCGCGAAAAGATCATGGATTTTTCCTACGGCAACTACAGGTATTCCCTTCTCCACAAGTTCATCTAGTACAGTATGCCCCAGTGGAGGAAGAGAAAAATCACGCCTTCTGGGCGTACGATAGAACTCACCTGGCTTCCCCGCAAAAGGTCTTGCTATGACCCTTGCAACGGCATGGTCACCAGTAAGAAGTTCTCGAGCGATCTCGCACATCCTATACAAGTCTTCCACTGGTATGACGTCTTCGTGAGCAGCTATTTGGAAAACTGAATCTGCCGAAGTGTAGACAATGGGATAACCAGTGCGCACATGTTCTTCCCCTAATTGTTTGATTATTTCAGTTCCTGAAGCTGGAAAATTTCCCAGTGTTTTTCTGCCAATTCTACGTTCAAATTCCTCCATAACCTCTGGAGGAAAACCATGGGGATACGTTGGAAAAGGTGTAGTCATAACTAATCCTGCAATTTCCCAGTGCCCAGTAGTAGAGTCTTTTCCCTTAGAGAGTTCCTGCAGTTTTGCCACAACGCTTGGATGTTTTATTGGTTCTTCCTTAAGCAAGTAACCAATTCCTCTACTCCACAAAAAAGATGGAACAGACCTGTCGTCGATAACGTGAAGCGCTGTGTTCAAACTGGGATCGTCCCCATATTCTGCCCAATCAGGTTCCGCTCCAACGCCGAAGCTGTCAATGACAACTAAGAAAACACGTTTAAATACCTTCTCTTTCATCGTCATCTATGGTTTCGCCTCCTAATAAACTCTTTCCTTCCACGAGCTCCTTGAGAGCTTCGCGGTAAACATGGGTGTAACGTTGGGTTGTTGTTATATCACTGTGCCCAAGGGATTCTTGTACAACCCTGATGTCAGCATAGTTAGTAAGTTCAGTGGCAAAGGCATGCCTGAGAATATGAGGATGTGTGCCTAAAAAAACTCGGACCTTTCGCCACAACCAGACTCTAGACTTTCTCTTTCCTTTTTTGTCGCAAAACACGTAAGAACCCTTTCTCTTGACTGACTCAATATCTGTTCTGATGGCTTCAGATACAGGTAGCATGCGTTGTTTTCCACCCTTCCCTCTAACCAGCATATAGTCATCGCCTATGTCTGACCAACGAAGCTCAAGTACTTCAGAAGCTCGTAAACCACAATGGAGCATCATTCTTAGCGCTAATCTCACCTCGTGATCTTGTACTTCGTTTACAAGCTGGTCAAGATCATTCCAGTTAGGTACTTGCATAACCTTTTGAGGTATTTTCACCTTTGGCCTCTCAAATTCAAGTGCTATGCCCTGTCTTCTGAGGAAAGCAGAAAAAGAAGAAACAGCTGAAAGTTTTCTTGCTACTGTCGAAGGAAAAAGTCCCTTATCGTGAAGGAACTGTTTGAACAAATCAATGTCAGTGGAATGCTCCTGTTCCACAAAAGTTAAGAAATCGTCAACATCCTTTAGGTAAGAACGTACAGTCCTAGGTGAAGCTTGTTTTCTTAGGACTAGCCATTGTTCATATTCTTCAACAAGCCTCTTGCTTTGCTTAAGTAAAGTGAGAGTAATGTTTTCATGTCCCTGTGCTCCAGCTTCCATACATCTTCAATTTTAAGCGCAAAAGGCTCCAAATCTTCATCAGTGTCGTTTTTATTAAGTTTGCTGTCGTCAGCCTCTACGTAAAAGAGATGGATAACTTCATCACTGTAACCAGGAGTAGGATAGAAAGATCCAAGGCCGACAGCGTTTTTAACAGTAAGCCCGACTTCCTCTATAACTTCTCTTTCCACAGCATTTATCAAACTTTCGCCAGGTTCAACAATGCCAGCCACTATTTCCCACACCCAGTCATTTACAGCGGGACGCTTGTGTTTTACCATAACTATTTTTTCCTGGCTACACCAATAAATCAAGGCGCCCACAGTTGCTGGGCGCCTTACGACTTCATATTTCTCCTGTATTAGTTCAAGCTCAAGGAACTTTCCCTTAAATAAGGTTTTTTGCGAATTCATATCCAAGCTCAATGGCCTTTTTATTAGTTTCAACCAGTTGTGGACGCTTGTCACCAACTTTTTCAACCACAGCCTGCTCCAGCTCTTCCAATGTGAAAATATCCTTCCAGAGCCAACCAATGACTCCGAGCATGACCATGTTCGCACTTCTCTGTGAACCAGCCTGCTCTGCCAATTCATTGGCTGGAACTTTAAGGTAATTTACATCGTTACGTTTTGGCTCCAAGGTTATAAGAGTGCTGTTCAAAATAACAGTGCCATTTGGTTCCACCATCTTCTCAAACTTTTCCATGGACGGGTTGTTCATAATGACCACATACATGGGCTTATCGACCACAGGAGATCCAATTTCTTCGTCAGAAACTACAACCGTGCAGTTTGCTGTTCCCCCACGCTGCTCAGGACCATATGAAGGTAACCAGGTGGCGTTTAGCTGTTTCTGAGTTGCTGCCAGTGCCAAGATCTGTCCTAGCAGCATGACGCCTTGACCCCCAAAACCAGCTGCGACTACGTTGCGCGTCATCTTGCCTCACTCCTTTTTACATCTTTCTTAATCCCAAGCGGAAATGTCTTCACCATTTCATTCTTTGCAAATTCGCTGGCTTCTACAGGAGTCATTCCCCAGTTAGTTGGGCAAGTGCCAACCACTTCAAGGAATGTAAATCCTTCACCATTCATTTGAAGTTCAAAAGCGTGTCTAATGTGGTTTTTTGTTTCAGTGATAGCTTTCGGATTAAAAAGCGCACTGCGGACTGAAAAAGCCGCACCATCTTGCAAAGCAATAGTTTCTGCCATTTTCACTGGATAGCCTTCGCGTCTAGGATCTCTACCATAGGGAGATGTAGTAGTTTTCATGCCTAGGAGTGTGGTAGGAGCCATCTGTCCGCCTGTCATACCGTAAATTGCATTGTTATACATGAAAGTGGTCACATTTATTCCTCGAATGGCGCCATAAAGCGTCTCAGCAAGACCAATCGATGCCGCATCACCGTCTCCTTGATAGGTAAACACCAAAATGTCTGGATGAGCTAGTTTTATGCCCGTAGCTACGGCTACTGCGCGTCCATGCGGTGCCTCTATCCAGTCAATGTCTAGGTAGTTGTATGCCAGAACAGCGCATCCTACCGGAGCCACGCCGACAGTCTTGTCAGCCATATTCATTTCATCCAAGACTTCAGCGATGAGAGCGTGCAATATGCCATGGTGACAACCAGGGCAATAGTGGTTCACCACCTTTTCCAATGTTTTTGGTCTTTCATAAATTATCTTCATGCACATCACCCTCTTAGTATTTGCTCTATTTCGGAAGGCGTAAACGTTGTTCCGCCTGGATGTCCATGGAACTCATATTCCTTATTAGGATCGAACACGCTTAACTTCACATCCTCAATCATTTGGCCAGCAGACATTTCCAGTGTCACAATACGTTTTGCATTGGCAGCCTTTTGAGCTAACGCCTTACCCGGAAATGGCCATATGGTTATTGGCCTAAATAGCCCTATGCTCTTACCTTCACCAAGCATCTTCTTAAGTGCCGACATAGTGACCCTGGCTACTGTACCATATGCAACCACCAGTGTCTCAGGATTGTCCACACCCACATAATCGTATCTCGATTCTTTTTCTTCTATTTCATGGTACTTCGCTTGCAAACGCCAGTTAATGACTTCAAGTTTTTCTGGATCCAATTCCAGCGAAGTATTTACGTTCTTCTTATTTCCATGACGGAATTTACCGCTCAGTGCCCAATCTGGCAACGCGATTTCATCTGGGTTAACAAAGTAAGGAAATTCCACAGCTTCCATCATTTGACCGATTAGACCATCTATGGCAACCACAACAGGGTTTCTATACTTAAAAGCAGTCTCAAATGCGATGGGCATAATGTTTATGACCTCTTGTATGGTGTATGGTGCGAACACAATTAAGTGATAGTCACCGTGGCCACCGCCTTTGGTCAATTGGAAATAATCGCTCTGAGCAGCCTGAATATCACCCAGTCCGGGGCCGCCACGTACAGCATCCACAAATAAACTTGGAACTTCTGCTCCTGCCATATAAGAAAGTGCTTCCTGCATAAGGGATATACCAGGACTACTAGAGGCCGTCATAGCATACTTTCCAGCTGCTGCCGCACCATACACCATGTTCGACGCAGCGAGCTCAGACTCGGCTTGGATGAATATTCCGCCTACCTGTGGTAAGCGGTATGCCATGTACTCTGCAATTTCACTGGCAGGTGTTATGGGGTACCCAAAATACAATCTACAACCGGCTCTTACTGCTGCTTCGCCAACAGCCTCATTACCCTTCATCAATATGCGTTCACTCATGCTTTTTCCACCTCCGGCTTGTAAACAGCAATAGCCCTTTCAGGGCATGTCATAGCACAAAATCCACAGCTTATGCATTTGTCATTGTCAAAAAGCTCTGCAGGGTGGAAACCTTTGCTGTTTATTTTACTAGAAATCCTCAGCACATGCATGGGACAAATTGCGACACAGAGCTCGCATTGCTTGCATAGCTCTTCATCGATGACAACTTTTAGAGCCTGTTCACTCATGCTCTTACACCTCCATTTGCAAATATCTTCTTATTGGGAAAAGTGGTAAATCTACCACCTTCTCGACCTCTTTAGCCGCCTGTTCCAACACTACCAAAATGCTTGGTTCAGGCAAGTGCATTTCCTTATAAAGTTCCAAACCATGNNGTTCAGGAAGCATGGACAGAACGCGTCTTACCAAAAAATCTGCTTGCGGCCTATAAGGGTTAACCACTACATAAAACAATATGTTTCTATCCCGCAGCAAGTTCTTTATGGTGGTTAAGGGAACCAGCCCAAGTTCGCCACCGCCCATGTCCAAAACGACTTTAAGCCCTTGTTTCAACCATACTTCAGGAGTATATTCAATAACAGGTGTATCCATGTATTTCCACTCAGGGTTTATACTTCCCTCTCTTCTGTCACCCATCGCGACATCTCGAGCTCTCATCAAAGGTTTGTACATGTCAGCGTCGTAAACCTGAACATTGTCGAAATTCGCCATTAAATTAACTGCAATTTCTGTCTTACCTGAACCACGAGGCCCTGTTAGCGCAATCAAACTCTCCTCATCGAAAAACGTGCTTAATTGAGCAATCATGTTAGTAAGTCTTCGCTTCCTCCTGTTCTCGTAGCACTCTAAGAGCACCTTCTGCTAAAGCCAGCATTTCATCCTCTCCAGGCACAACAAAAACAGGAGCGATCCAGAGGACTCTTTCCTGAATAAAGTCAACTAACTCAGGGATATATGCCAGCCCGCCAGTTATGATTATTCCGTCGACATCCCCTGATAGCGCAACAGCCATCTGAACAATCCACTTACTTATTTGATAACCGGTGGCTTTTAGGATAAGCATTGCGTGTCCATCTCCATTTTTCACACGTTCCTCTAGATCTTTACCACTATTTGTCCCTAGGTGGGCTACCCAGCCACCTTTACCAATGAGCTTCTTAGAAAACTCTTTTCTATCAGGTTTGTGCTCGTATAGATAATCTGCCAGTTTCATGATGGGCAGGGTACCTGCTCTTTCAGGGCTCATAGGACCTTCTCCACCAAGAGCGTTATTCACATCCACAACGCGTCCCTTTTTGTGAGCGCCAATGCTAATGCCACCACCTAGGTGAGCTACTATAAGATTGAGCTGTTCATAAGAGACTGAGAAAAAATCCCTTGCCACCCGACGAGCAACTGCTTTCTGATTTAGAGCGTGAAAGATACTCTTTCGAGGAAGTTCAGGCCAACCGCTGAGCCTGGAAATATCATCCATTTCGTCAACTACCACCGGGTCAACAATGAAAGCAGAACACCCGACTTTTGATGCTATAGCATGGGCAATGGGAGCGCCTAAGTTTGATGCATGCTCACCATAACGTGCATCGATAAGCTCTTTAAGCATGGTCTCATTCACGCTATACACGCCACTGGAGATGGGGCGAAGCAAACCGCCACGTCCCACAACAGCATCGAGGGTGTTCAAATCACTGCCGTGCTTCTCTACGGCTTTTTCTACTTCTGAGGCTCTCAGTTCAAACTGAGCAGCAATACTGGGAAACTGTGACAGCGTTACCGTATCGTGCTCTACTGAATCCTTCCAAACCAACTTATCATCATCAAACCAGGCAACTTTCGTACTTGTCGAACCTGGGTTTATGGTTAATATTTGAAATCCCATTACTGAGCACCTCCTGTGAAGGCAACAGCTGCCACGATTGAATAAAACTTGTTCTCGTCGCTGTCAGAACGCGACGGCAAAATTACAGGACAATTTGCACCTAACACCAACCCCGCCATTTTTCCTCCACAGAGGAAAGAAAAACTTTTACCCAGCAGATTACCAGCTTCGATATTAGGAACAAGCAGCACATCCGCATCGCCTGCCACCGGTGAGCTCACACCTTTTACTGCGGCAGCCCTAGCGCTAAAAGCCAAGTCAAAAGCCAATGGTCCGTCTACTACTACGTTCTTGCCAAACTCACCGCGCTCACTCATCGTTTTCAAAACTGCAGCATCCAAGGTGCAGGGCATGTTGGGATTTGGTCTTTCTTCAGCACAGAGAACAGCAACCTTGATTTGCTCGTAATGCAACGCATCAAAAAACGACACCGCATTTTCAATTATTTGAACCTTCTGCTCTAAATCGGGAGCTATGATCATGCCACCGTCAGTCACACCAATGATTTTGTGATACGTGGGGATCTCGAAAAGAGCCAAATGAGACATAAGCCCCTTGCCCCTCAATGATAAACTCTTATCCAATATGGCCTTTAAAAAAGTTGAAGTGCTTACAAACCCTTTCATAATTAAGGAACAATGTCCATCGGAAACTGCTTTTGCCGCTTGAAATGTACTTTCCTCAGGAGATGAACATTTCACAAACTCCACCTGCAACGGAAGTCCTATTTCTCCATGGAAGCGCCAATCAAATACCGTAAATGCCAAACCTAGCTCCTTTATAGCTCTTTCTATCGCTTGCTTTGATTCCTCATCAAAGCCTGCAACAGCTACCCTCTGATTTTTACTTTTCTTTACTGTGTCCAACAAGTTTTGTAAACTGTTTATGGCCATATCAGTCGGTACCTCCATAAGCACGCAAAGGGTCAATACCCTTAAAAGCTCTAAACGCACCGGTTGCCAAAGCTTCCATCTCGTACCC